>JBJOQU010000115.1:0-8134 GCA_046049745.1 Actinomycetota bacterium
CCCGCCATGGTGCTCGCACATTACGGCGACGGAATCAGGCGAGGTCACAAGGATCACAAAGTCCGTGTTTCACGCGAGGCGCTCGAGGCTGAGACCGCTCGACGTGAAAGGCATGCAGAAATCGTGGCGGAACGACGAGTCGCCAATGGTGCGCACCCGTCAATTGCGCACATTGCTGAGGGAACTGGCTGGACCCCGCCGAAGGACGGTCGCACAGAGGTGCGAGCCGGGACATTCACGCGCGACGGTGTTCACGGTTTCCCCTGGCTCGTCGATGCGGCGGGGGGTATTGCCGTCGTGGGGGAAGGCCCCGCCGCTGACGCCATCTGGCGATCTTTGGTTGTGTCGATCACCGCGTCTCATGGTGAATCAACCGAAACACCGCGGGGTCTGTCATGGCCATCTGGCGTGAGACTGGTTCGGGGCGACCTCGATTCCGCAGGAATCACGATCAGGTGCGCGGGGAACCACGTGCATACCGTCACACGGCGCGGGTGCTTGCCCGAGTCGGGAGATTGGGCGCCCGATGCCACGTCACGCTGGCGAGAGGTGCTCGCCCTCTGTCAATCCACGCACGGTGACCTGGAGTGGGCCGATCGCTCACGATGTCCGACAGGTGTCGGGCTCGCGGACGGTGTGCCGTTTGTGGTGGACCTCACCTCGATTGACCCGCACGTTTTAGTGTGCGGCCGAACGGGGACTGGGAAGTCCGAGTTCCTTGCTGCGCTGTTGTGCGATTGGGTCGAGAGATTCACACCTGCCGAGTTGTCCTGGGTTGGCTTCGATTTCAAGGGCGGAGCGGCGTTAGGTCCCCTCGAATCGCTGCCGCATTGTCGAGCCGTCGTGACCGACCTAGAGCCTGGAATCGTTCGGCGCGCGTTCGCTGGGCTATCGGCGGAGCTCACCCATCGTGAACGCGCGCTGCGTAGAGTCGGAGTCTCGCGGATCGACGACACTGTCGAATTCGGGCGGCTCGTCGTTGTGGTCGATGAGTTCCCTGAACTGGTTCGTCGATTCCCCATGGTCACGGAAGTCCTCGCTGACATCGCCCGCAGAGGTCGTTCTTTGGGAGTGCATCTGGTCTTGACGACTCAACACGTGAACGGGGTGCACCGCGACGGACTGGCCGCGAACATCCCGGTGCGGGTGTGCTTCCCTCTGTCCGGCATTCACGACGTCACGGCGGTGATCGGCGCACCGCCTGTCTCGCCGCCCGGCATAGGCAGACCCGTTATCGTCGGCAGTGACGGCCATCAAAACGTTGTGCATGTTCGGGTCGGAGCAACGCCACGGTTGGTCGACGTGAGGCATGGCGACCGACAACCCGCGCCGTGGCTGTTGCCCCTGCAACCACCTTTAGCGGGTAAGACGGGGTTCGGCCTGATTGATGACGTGATTGAACGCACACAGGGTGCAGCCGAGTGGAGTCCGCCCGACGGCGACATCGTTGTCGTGGGAAATCGGGGGTCCGGACGTTCGACGGCGCTCATCGCCCTAGTAAGGGAAGTTGCTGTCACCCAAGCCGAAAACTTTGACCAAATCGCAAAGGCCAGCGGTGTCGTGGTGATTGATGACCTTGATCGGATCTACGACGAACTCGCCGACGACCGAAAGCATGCACTGCCCGCACTGTTGGCGTCACGCCGGCTGGAGTCCAATCCGCCGACGTTTGTCATCGCAACGACCCAGTGGTCACCGCGGCTGCACGGGCTTGCGGGAAACGTGCTCGTTCTCGGCATGCCGACGCGGGATGCGCACGCCGCGACGGGAGAACCCATGGAAACATTCGACCCCTCCGCCAAACCCGGTGTGGGCTCGTGGAGGGGTCGACGTGTCGTTATTTACGCGAGTACAGACTCGATCGTCACCGATGCGATTCCGTGAGCCTCGCCGACGGCGGCGTTTGTGAGTAGCCCGTCGTGAGTGCTGAGTCCGAGCGCAAGCGAACCGTCGGTGCGCAGTGCGTCTTTCCAGCCCTTGCCTGCAAGCGAACGCACATACGGTGCCGTCGCGTTCGTCAGCGCGTGGGTCGACGTCTGCGGCGCGGCGCCGGGCATGTTTGCCACGCAGTAGAAGATCGAGTTGTGCACCGGGAAGGTGGGCTCGCTGTGAGTCGTGGCGTGTGAGTCCTCGAAGCAACCACCCTGGTCGATTGCGATGTCGACGAGAACCGAGCCGGGCTTCATGTTCTTGACGATCTCGTTGGTGATGAGCTTCGGAGCCTTGGCGCCGGGGATCAAAACGGAACCAATGACCATGTCAGCGTTGTGAGCAGCCTTTTCGATCTCGTACGCGTTCGACGCGATTGTCTGGACGCGACCAGCGTATTGAGCGTCCAGTTCGCGAAGGCGCTGGATGTTCGTGTCGAGAACGGTGACCTTGGCGCCGAGACCGACGGCCATGGCAACGGCGTTAGTTCCCGCGACGCCTCCACCGAGTACAACGATGTCGGCGGGGTGGGTTCCCGGAACGCCGGGGACAAGAAGCCCCGAGCCTCCGTTGGGACGGAGCATCGCGTTCGCACCGACGATCACCGAAAGGCGGCCGGCAACCTCGGACATCGGGGCAAGAAGGGGCAGTGCTCGCGACGGCAGCTGAACTGTTTCATATGCGATCGACGTGACCTTTGCGTCGAGAAGCGCCTTCGTCAGGTGCTCTTCGGCGGCGAGGTGAAGGTAAGTGAAAAGGAGTAGCCCCTCACGGAAGTAGCCGTATTCGCTTTCGATCGGTTCCTTGACCTTGAGGACCATCTCACCGAAAGCCCAGACCTTCGCGGCATCTTTTTCGATGGTTGCACCCTGCTTGGTGTACTGCTCGTCGGTGATGCCGCTTCCGAGACCGGCGCCCGCCTGGATCACGACGTCGTGACCTGCGTTGACGAGGTCCTTGACACCCGCGGGGGTGATGGCGACTCGGTATTCGTTGTTTTTGATTTCGGCGGGAACTGCAATCCGCATGAGTGTCTCCTGTGACGTTAGAAAGGGGAAGAAATCCCTACGCCATTATTCCGATTCACTACGAATTCCGCAACAAAAAACGCTCAATGCTTCGAAATTCGTTGTTGGCGTCACGTGACCTTCGTGCGAAGGCGTTCGATTTCCGCTGTGAGGTGTTCGAGCTCAGCGCGGGTGATTTTTCCATCCGCACTTATCTCGCCGACGATGTGGGCCACTTCAGACAGTGCCGCAGCCTCACTGTTGCGCGCCTTGATTTCGGCTCGTGCCTCATCCATCGCATTGAGCACGATTCCGATGAGGACGTTGAGGATCGTGAAGACGATGAAAAACACGTACGAGAGGAAATACGGAATTGCCAATGGGCTGATGAGCATTGCATCCTCGAGGTAGATCGGGAAATTCTCCAAAGTCAGCAGGATGAACAGCGACTTCAGGCTCAGACCAATATGTCCCCACGCTTCGGGAAGTTCACGACCGAAAAGGTAGGTGCCGGCCATACCGTACAAGAACAGCAGCAAACCGATCAGCACGGACATGGACAACAACGGGGGAATACTCTTCACGATTGACGCAAAGAGCACTCGAACCTCCGGCAGGAAGCGGAAAATTCGCAGGAGTCGCATCAATCGGAGAAGTCGCAGCACAACTGTCTGCCCCGCGGCGAACGGCGCGATACCCACCACGAGGAAGTCGAAGACATTCCAGCCGCGTGTGAAGAACATCCACGGCTTTGTTCCGTACGAGACGATTCGCAGTACGAGTTCTGCGCCATAGATCACCATCGCGACGGTGTCGACTGCAGTAGCGAACTGTCGCGTTACATCGGTAATTCCAGGCATGGTCAAGACGGCGAGGAAAACCGCATTCACCGCAATAACGGCCGCGATGAAGAGTTCGAATGCACTGCTGTACACGAGTCGAGACAGCCACAAAATGCGGTACGCCGGAATCTCTTCGTAGTCGCCGTCTGCTGTCAAGACGCGTCGGCTCGCTGTGGGATCGATGGTGGTCACCCCACAATTCTCACACCGAAACGGAGAGAGCTCCAACGATGTCGTCGCCGCCGGTGACCGGCTCAACGAGTTCACGGATGAGTGTGTCACGCGCCACCGCATCGATGACCCCGTGTCGCTCCAACAGGGTCACGGCGACCGCGGTGTTGGGGCGCTGCGAACCATCGAGGCACTTGATGACGACCGCGATGCCGTCGCGGGCAGCGAGCAGAACTCCCTCTGCTCCGATCTTCGCAATGGTTCCCGTCACCTCGATGACCCGTGTGTTGTCACGCCCCTGACCGTCGAGCGCCCAGGGGTGCTCGCGAATCGCGTCGACAAGTTTGGTGGCGTCCGGGTCGGTTCCGTCTGACATGCGAGCGAGCCCGGTTCCCAGTGCGCGGAGGCTCATGCCGTAAAGAGGTGCACCGCAACCGTCGACTGCTGGCCACAGTTCGGTCGTGCCAGTGAATTCCTCGACGACCTCACGAATCTTTATTTGAAGTGGGTGAGTGGGCTCGAGGTACGTTTCCGTGTCCCAACCATTCGTGACGCACGTCCGAAGGAATCCGGCGTGCTTGCCCGAGCAGTTCATCGTGACCCGCTGCGCCTTCTCTCCCTTGGCGATTCGGGCCGCTTTGTCAGAAACGCCTAGTGGCCACTGTGCTGGACAGCCGAGATCGTCGACCGACAGTCCGTCGTGGGCCAACATCGATTCGACGTGGTCGGTGTGGCGGTGCGAACCGCAGTGTGACGCGCTGGACAGAACCAGGTCGACACCGTCGAGGTCGGCTCCGGCGCGGAGCAGGGCGACGGCTTGGAGTGGCTTGAGGGTCGAGCGCGGGAAGATGATCGCGTCGATGTCACCGCCGGACTCGAGCACCTCGCCGGCCACGTTGATGACGATATACGCACCGATGTGCCGAGACTCAATTAAACCGTTGCGGTCGATGGTTGCGAGTTCAACGCAACCATCGACCGACAGGGGGTGCATTTAGAGGCTCGCGAGTGCCTCGTCGATGACTGACACGGCGTCGAGCAAGAGCTCGTCCGACGTGACGACCGACGGGAGGAAGCGAAGAACATTGCCGTAGGTGCCTGCTGACAGGAGCAGAACGCCCTTCTGGATTCCGTAGGCGGTGATCTTGGGAACGATGTCCGAGATCGGGGTGTCCGTGCCAGGCTCGGTGAACTCGATTGCGATCATCGCACCCTTACCGCGAACGTCGCCGATCACGGGGTACTTCTTTTGCAGGTCGAGAAGTGCACCCTTGAGGGTCTTCTCGATGCGCTGGGCTTCCTTGAGCAAGTCGCGCTTCTCGATCTCTTCGAAAACCTGAACGGCTGCAGCAGCAGACATCGGGTTTCCACCGAAGGTTCCGCCCAATCCACCGGCGTGGCTGGCGTCCATGATTTCGGCGCGACCCGTGACCGCAGCGATGGGGTATCCGGCGGCGACACCCTTCGCCGTTGTCACGAGGTCGGGGACGACTCCGAAGAATTCGGATGCGTAGTAGTGGCCGGTGCGCATGATTCCCGACTGGACTTCGTCCGACACGTACACGATTCCGTTCTCGTTGCACCACTTCTGCAGTGCGGGAAGGTAACCGTCGGCGGGGACGATGAATCCACCCTCACCCTGAATCGGCTCGACAACGAGGCACGCGAGGTCAGTTGCGCCGACCTTCTTCTCGAGGTACGAAATTGTGCGGGCGGCCGCCTCGGCACCCGACAGCTTGTCGTGGAACGGGTACGAGTTCGGTGCGTGGTGGATGTCGCCAGCGAACGGACCGAATCCGAGCTTGTACGGCATCGCCTTGAAGTTCATGGCCATCGTGAGGTTCGTACGACCGTGGTAGCCGTGGTCGAGGACGGCAACGCCCGAACGACCGGTGTACTTACGAGCAATCTTGACGGCGTTCTCAACCGCTTCGGCACCCGAGTTGACGAGAACCGACTTCTTTGCGAAGTCACCGGGGGTGTGCTGGGCGAGCAACTCGCATACGCGCACATACGATTCGTATCCGGCAACGGTGAAAAGCGTATGGGTGACACGGTGAGCCTGCTCGGTCGCGGCGTCGACAACAGCATCGTCAACGTGACCAATCGTGGTCACACCGATTCCGCCTCCCATGTCGATGTACTGGTTGCCGTCAACGTCGACCAGAATCGCGCCCTTGGCGTGCGAGATGTAGATCGGGTAAGTCGCCGAGACGCCGGCCGAAACGACCTTGAGGCGACGGGCGTGGAGGGCCTCCGAGTTGGGGCCGGGAACGGAAGTGACGATGCGGCGTTCCTGCGCGACATCGGTGGCTACGCTATTCATACCGTCAGCGTACTCCTCTGACACACATCATTCGTATCGAAACGGTTCCCATGAGACACACTTTTGCAGTGAATTTGCGTTGGCGAAATACTCGTGCGTTCGATGGCGAACTCGTGCGTGAATATTCGCACGAGGGCTTCGCCACGATCCCCGGTCACGCCGCACTCGTTACCTCGGCCGCGACGGATTTTGGGGGAGACCCGAACCTCTGGAACCCCGAGGAACTGCTCATGACCGCCATCGCGCAATGCCACCTGTTGTCGTTCCTGTACATCGCGAACCGTGACGGGATCGAGATTGTCGATTACACCGACGAAGTCGAAGGCGCGATGGACTTCTCGGGAGGAACCGGCGCGATGCACTCGGTCACGCTGAAGCCACTCGTCATCACCGAGGCGGACCCGGCGGTCATCGGCGCAATGCACGAAGAGGCGAAGGGCATGTGTGTCATGCGCCAGTCTGTGAATTTCCCCATAATCGTCGCAGGAGACGTTCAGCGACCCGAGCCGACCGTAGACTAGAAATACGCGCCGATTGGCGCGAATTTTCTGTCACGAAGGTATTTCATGCGTCGCTTGCTTGCTGCACTTGCTCTGGTTTCCCTTTCCACTGTCACCCTCGCGGGCTGTTCAGCCGCTGGTGCTGATTGTTTGGCAAGCGACGGTGACGCGTCGAAGGCCGTCACGGTCGAAGGTGATTTCGGAACGAAGCCAACGGTGACGTTCGACAAGGGACTGACCGTCGACGCTACTCAGCGCACGGTTGTCATCCAGGGAAGCGGCGACCCGGTGACCTCCGGCTCGTCCATCAAGATGAACTACAGCTTGTACAACGCCACCACGGGTGAACTCATCGAGGCTTCGCCCTACACAGCAGGTCAAGAAGTGGCGTACCCGGTTGACGCCGAAGCGACTCAGTTCGCCGGTTTGGCAAAGACGCTCGTCTGCTCAACGGTCGGAACCCGTGTCATCGGGGTCATCCCCAACGCGGAGGGCTTCGCGGACCAGGCAACGGCCGCCGGGCTTGGCGCTGATGACGTCTTGCTTTTCGTGATCGACGTTGCGGGTGTCGTCCCCGAGCCGCTCGCGGAAGCGACCGGAACCCCAGTTGACCCGACCGAAGGATTCCCCGAGGTCGTGTTCGCCGACGGCAAGCCGACCGTGACCATCCCGGGCGGTCCGGTACCCACCGAATACGCGATTGAGACCCTCATCCAGGGCGATGGGGACGTCGTCGCCGACGGCGCGACGGTCGTCGTGAACTACCACGGTGTGAACTGGAACACGGGCGAGGTCTTCGACTCGAGCTTCGATCGCGGTTCGCCCGCTACTTTCTCGACTGCGGGCGTCATCCAGGGATTCCACGACGCTATCGTCGGCCAGAAAATCGGTTCGCGGGTTGTCGTCATCATCCCAAGCGACCTTGGATACGGCGACGCCGGTTCGGGCGACAAGATCAAGGGTGGCGACACTCTCGTCTTCGTTGTTGACATCCTGGGTCTCGGCTAAGTTTCCGCGCGGCACCTCGCTCGTAGGATGAGAGCGTGCCGAAATCGTTCGATCGACCCGTCGAGGAATTGACGTCGACTGACGCGCACACAGAAGTCGCCGCACTTCGTGACCGCATCGCGGAATATCGCGACGCGTATTACGGAAAAGACGAATCGATTGTCCCTGACGCGGAATACGACGCCCTCGAACGACGTTTGGCCGAGTTGGAACGCGCTTTTCCCGAAGTGCAAAGTCAGGACAGCCCAACCCAGCAGGTCGGTGCGTCCAGTGGCTCGCAACTGTTTGACCCGGTCACCCACCGCGAGCGCATGTATTCGCTCGATAATGTTTTCGCCGAATCCGAACTGG
>JBJOQU010000116.1:0-6904 GCA_046049745.1 Actinomycetota bacterium
AGCGAGGTCGCTCTCGCCGGGTTCCACTCGGACGAGATCATCGACCTGACGAACGGGCCGGTTCGCTACGCGGGTTGGTCCACCTGTTACCGACGCGAAGCGGGCTCGTACGGAAAAGACACCCGCGGAATCCTGCGCGTCCACCAGTTCAACAAGCTCGAGATGTTCTCGTACTGCCCGCCGGCCGAGGCCGAGGCCGAACACGACCGTCTTGTCGCGTGGCAGGAAGAGATGATGCAGGCGCTCGGTCTCGCGTACCGCGTGATTGACGTCGCAGCAGGCGACCTGGGTTCCTCCGCTGCCCGCAAGTTCGACATCGAGGCGTGGGTTCCGACCCAAGGGACTTACCGCGAACTCACATCGACGTCGAACTGCACGACGTTCCAGGCGCGCCGACTCAACATCCGTCACCGCCCAGAAGGCGGCTCAACCGAAATGGTCGCGACTCTTAACGGAACGCTGGCAACGACGCGATGGCTCGTTGCGATTCTGGAAACCCACCAGAACGCCGACGGTTCGGTCACAATCCCCGAGGCGCTTCGCCCCTACTTGGGCGGACTCGCCGTCGCGGAGCCTATTCGGTGAGTTCTGCAGTTCAGCCGTGGCTCGTCGCCATCGACATCGACGGCACTCTGGTTTCTGATTACGGTGTCATGAACCCGTGGACGAAGCGCGAGGTCAACCGGCTCGTCGAAGCCGGGCATCACGTCACGATCGCCACCGGCCGCTCGGTTCCGATGACGCTTCCCATTCTCGACGAACTGGGTATCGCGCCGGAGCTCGTCGTGTGTGCGAACGGCGCCATCACCGTGAAGCGTGACGAGAGCGCACCGTCAAAGTACTCGCTCGACACGATGGAATTGTTCAACCCGATCGAGATGTTGCAGGCCATCCACACCTCTATCCCTGACGCGAACTACGCCGTCGAGGACGAGCAGGGTGTCCTTAAATACGTCGGGTGGTTTCCCGAATCCGGACTCAACGTCAACGTCATCAAGGTCGACACGTTCGAGGAGTTGTTGACCGACGAAGCGACACGAGTCGTCGTCATCGCACCGACGGCGCGTGAAGACTATTTCACCGACGTCGTCAGCACACTGGGTCTTCACAAAGTGACGTATTCAATCGGGTACACCTCGTGGCTCGACATCGGACCACAAGGTGTCAATAAGGCAACCGCGCTCGAAAAAGTTCGCGAACGCTGGGGTATCCCCCGCGAGCGGGTCATGGCAATCGGTGACGGACGAAACGATATCGACATGCTCGAATGGGCTGCCGAATTCGGCCGTGGAGTCGCGATGGGACAAGGGCCAGAAGAGGTTCGCAACGCGGCGAGCGAAGTCACGCTCGATGAGGCAGAAGGCGGGCTGCCGTCCGTCCTTGCTTCCCTCTGAAGCGACCAATCCGTCCCTCGGTTAGACTTAAACACGGAGGGCTGTCCGAGTGGCCGATGGAGCTAGTCTTGAAAACTAGTGGGCAGCAATGTCTCGCGGGTTCGAATCCCGCGCCCTCCGCGCAGGGACACAAGGAGAATCGTGAACGAGAAGACAAGCAGCACGCCGCGTCACGCCGCTAGCGGCGTCCGTCGCCCGTGGGGAACGTTGTGGCGCGCCGCAACCGTCGCCCTCGTCACGGCCCTTGTCTCCGGAACTTCGGTCGGCGCCATCGTCGTCTGGAAAGTTCAGTCCCAGATTGACTCCGTTGATCTCACTGACGGCGAAGGCGAAGTAACGCTCCCCGCTATCGACGAAATGAAGGGCGGATTCAATGTCCTCATCGTCGGTTCTGACTCGCGAAAGTCGCAACAAAAGGGTCACGGATTCGGCAGTGTCGGCTCGACCCTGAATGACGTCAACATTCTCGTTCACATCTCCGAGGACCACCAGCGTGCGACGGCTGTGTCCATCCCGCGTGACATGGTCGTCCCGATTCCGCAGTGCCCGCAGCCGGGAGGCGGCAAGTCCGGGGCTATGTCCGCACAGCCGATTAACGTTGCCCTTTGGTACGGCGGTCTCGGTTGTGTCGTTCTCACGGTAGAAAACCTCACCGGTATGGACATTAACTACGCGGGACTCATCACGTTCGACGGTGTGGCGAAGATGGCCGACGCGATTGGTGGCGTCGAGGTCTGTGTCGACGGACCCATCGACGACAGCCACACCCGACTCAAGTTCGCGAAGGCCGGCAAGTACACGATCCAGGGCTACGAGGCGCTCGCGTTCCTGCGCTCGCGGCACGGTGTCGGCGATGGATCTGACCTCGGTCGAATCTCGTCGCAGCAGCACTACTTGTCCTCGATGGTTCGCAAGATTCAAGACGAGGGAGTGCTGCTCGACCCCGCGAAGGTATACGGACTCGCGCAGGTTGCAGCCACGTCGATGACGCTGTCGTCTTCGTTGTCGAGCGTCGACACCATGGTCGCCATCGCACTCGTGCTCAAGGACATCCCGCGCGAGAACATCACGTTCGTCCAGTATCCCGGAACCACGGGAGTCGGCGGGGTGTACAAGAGCAAGGTTGCGCCGTTGACCGCGCTCGCTGACAAGCTGTTCAAGGCCCTCAAGAAGGACACCGCGTTCCGCCTCGACGGCGACGCGACCGGTGTCGGTTCGACCGTGACGGGCGAGGCGCCGGATCCCGAGTCGACTGCCGAGCCCGAGGGCAAGGTCATCAGCGGCTTGAAGGGACAATCCGCCGGGCAAATTACCTGCGCGGTATCCAACAAGTACTAATCACGCGGCCATTTCCCCCGCGCATCTTCTGTGGGTAGAATGGTCAGCACTGGAGACGTCGCATAGTCCGGTCGAGTGCGCCTCACTGCTAATGAGGTAAGGGTCTTAAAAGCCCTTCGGAGGTTCAAATCCTCTCGTCTCCGCCAGTATCTGTTCTCAATCGTTATCGGGTTGTAACCGTTTACACTCGCGCTTTCATTGACCTCTCACTAATGTGGTACTCGCGTCAATCCCTGACGCACGGGCGAATATTGCCCACCCATTGAAAGGACAAACATATGTCAGTTAAGCGTCGTTTTGCCGCTCTGGCCGGCGTTGCTGTGTCCGCTCTTGCTCTGAGTGGCTGCGCCGCTCCGGGCGCAGGCGGACCCGAGACGTGTGATGCGCTCACGGAAGTTACGTGGCTCAACACCATCAAGATCGAGATCCAGGAGCAGTTCCGCTCCGCAGTGGATGACTACAACACCGTCAACACCGACTGTGCGAAGGTCACCATCCTTGACTACCCCCAGGGCGAGCCCTTCTTCTCGGTAGCCACTCCTCTTTACGAAGCGGACAACGCTCCGACCGTCATGACCGTCCTCCAGGAACTCCCTGACATGGCCGACAAGGTTATGGACTGGACCGGAACCGAACTCGCGGGCCTCGCTGCTGAGGGAACCCTCGACAAGGCAAACATCGATGGCAAGCAGGTCGGTATCCCCGTCACCGCTGAAGCCTTCGGTCTTCTCTACAACAAGGCTGTCCTCGACGAGGCCGGCGTTGACCCCGCAGCGATCAAGACCCGCTCGGACCTCGAAGCAGCCTTCAAGGCTGTTGAGGCCACCGGTCGCGACGCCGTTCACTTCTCGGGCCTTTGGTGGTCGCTTGGTGCACACTTCACCAACATCTACCACGCCACTGCAGCTGCAGACCAGGAAGGCCGCCTGGCCGTCCTCGACGAGCTCGTAGCCGGCACCAAGGACCTCGGTTCGGACGAAGCCTTCACCAACTGGCTCGACACGTTCGACCTGATGAAGGACCACTCGATCGACAACGCATCGATCTCCGACACCGACTACGACCAGGGTGTTGAGAACCTCGCCACCGGTGAGGTCGGATTCTGGTTCATGGGTAACTGGGCGGAGCCGAACCTCCTCACCACGACCCCCGATGGCGAGTTCGGTGTCATGCCGGTTCCCACGAGCGATGACGCTGCTGCTTACGGCAACGACGGCATCTCGGTTGGTGTTCCGTTCTACATGATCATCGACGAAGAGCAGTCGACCCAGGAAGAGCGCGACGCTGCAGTTGCATTCATCACGTGGCTCCTGACGACTCCTGAGGGACAGGCACACTGGTCGGGACCGATCGAAGAAGATGGAATGAACTTCATTCCTGTCTACGACGGATTCACCGTTGAGCCCTCGACCTACATGTCGCAGGACATTGCCAAGTACATCGCTGCTGGCAAGTCGCTCTCCTGGATCAACAGCTACTACCCGACTGGTCTCCAGGACGTGTACGGCGCTGCTGCCCAGAAGTACTACGACGGCAAGTCGGACCGCGCCACCTTCGCCAAGGAGCTCGAGGCGGCTTGGGTCAAGTAGCACCCTGACGTTTCCTTAGGGGACGTCAACCCAATTGAATAAGTCGATTCGCCTGGGGGTAATCTAGCCCTCAGGCGAATCGCTTCCAAAGGAGAAAAGCATGGCTGTAGTCAAGACCGCGACGAAGCGCGGCCGGGCACTCACGAGCTTCGCGCAATTCGCGTTGATTCCTTTGGCCATCTTCACCATCGTCCTGGTGGTCCCCTTCTTCCGCGGTATTTTCTTCACCTTCACCGACTGGGACGGGTTCGACTTCACCTCGTTCGTCGGTTTTGACAATTACGCAGAAGCACTCGGCGACGAAACATTCTGGGCCGCTCTGTCCATGACGCTGGGCTACGTTGTCGCCTCGCTCGTTCTCGTCAACGTTGTCGCATTCGGCCTCGCGTTGTTGGTCACGCTGCCTCTTCGCGGCGTCAACGGGTTGCGCACCTTTTTCTTCATCCCCAACCTCATCGGTGGGGTCATCCTCGGTCTGATCTGGCAGTTCATCTTCGGTCAGGCCCTGCCCACGCTTTCCGAGCAATTCGCTCTTCCGTTCTTTGCCGACAATTGGTTGCTCGACACCACATCGGCGTTCTGGGCGATGGTTATCGTCACCGTTTGGCAGATGTCCGGCTACATGATGATCATCTACGTCACGGGACTCATGAGCATCGAAAAGGATGTTCTCGAGGCCGCCCTCATCGATGGTTCGACCGGTTGGCGAACGCTCGTCATGATCAAGATGCCGCTCATGGCTCAGGCATTCACCATCTCGCTCTTCCTCACCGTGCGAAACGCGTTCATGGCGTATGACGTCAACCTGTCGCTGACGGGTGGCGGGCCTTACCGCACCACCGAGCTCATTTCGATGCACGTGTTCAACGAGGCGTTCGGATTCGGATTCTTTGACACCGGACAGTCCAAGGCCGTTTTGATGTTCCTCGTCGTGGCGGTCGTCGCGCTGATCCAAGTCGTCTTGTCCAAGCGTGCGGAGGTGCAGCGATGAAGCGAACCAAGATCGTTCAGCGACTACTGTTCACCGTCGGTGCCGTTATTGCTGCGCTGTACGCATTCCCGTTCTTCCTAGTCCTCCTCAACTCGGTCAAGGCCAAGCGCGCAATCCGCAACGATCCGATGGGCCTGCCCGAGGAATGGCTGTGGGAAAACTACGCCAAGGCGATCGATCGCATGGATTACTGGGTCTCGCTGTTCAACTCGATTCTCATTACCGTGACGTCGGTCACCGCCATCATCATCGCTTCCTCGATGCTGGCCTATTACCTAGCTCGTTCGAACACCAAGTTCTCGGCCGTCACTTTCCTCGTGCTTGTCGCGTCGATGATTGTGCCGTTCCAGGCACTCATGCTTCCATTCGTCGGCCTGTTCGGTCCGATGGTCGCGATCGCAGCCCAGCCGTCGCTCGTCTTCTTCTACGTCGGATTCGGTGTCGCCATGTCGACATTCCTGTATCACGGCTTCATTAAGAACATTCCGTTCGAACTCGACGAAGCCGCCGCAATTGACGGTGCATCGCCGTTCGTCATTTTCCGACGCATCATCTTCCCGATGCTCAGCCCCGTCACCGCAACCGTCGCGATCATCAACGCCTTGTGGATTTGGAACGACTACCTGCTGCCGCGACTCATCCTGATCGACACCGAGCGCACGCTTCCGCTTCGCACGTACGCGTTCTACGGCACGTACACCTCTGATTACGGTTTGGCGATGGCTGGACTTGTCATCTCGATCATCCCGATTGTCATCTTCTACTTCGTCATGCAGCGCCAAATCATTGCTGGCGTCTCCGCTGGTGCGGTCAAGTAACGCGATTCACTTTTTGCCTCGGAGCGGCGTTTCAATCAGGGAACTGATGCGCACGCATCGTGTAACATTAGCGAGGCTCAGCGTTTTGCTGAGCTTCCCCTCTCGAAGGTAATTTCATGCGCATCAAATTCGTAGCCTCGGTTATCGCGGCACTTTCCCTCGCTTTTGTCCCGACCGCCGCACAGGCCGTCGCGACGACGCTCGACGTTCAGAACGGTGGCTCGGCTGCCGTTAATCTCGAAACGGGTGACACCCTCGACGTGACCGTAGCCGGCCCGATTGCCAAGACCGGCGCGGCGGTCCACGAGCTCTACTCGACATGGAGCACGCAGAGCCTGGCTCTTCTCATCGACGACGTGACTGCCCCTGAAGACAACATCACCTGGCCCGAGGGCTGGACCCTCGAGTACACGCTCGACGGAACCACCTGGGTCGATTGGGCCGTGACCGAGCCCACCGATGTTCTCGACATCATCGCGATTCGCTCGCAAGGTGACGTCAACACCGTCGGCGAGAACATGTTCAAGACCACCGCAGACGGTGCGCTGCGTGCCGCCTCGTTCTCCGGCTCGGGCGGAGGTGACGGATATAACGTCGCAATCGGAAACAACAAGGTTTTCAACATGTATCACCACTCTTCTGGGACCGCGACGGTTCAGTGCCACACCTTCACCGGTGAGCTGTGTGAGACTCCCGAATTAGAGATTGAAGGCTATTCGACGAACCACGGCTCGTCGGTTTACTCTGATGACGCGACCGACAAAGTTTACGGAT
>JBJOQU010000117.1:0-20248 GCA_046049745.1 Actinomycetota bacterium
ACCGAGCTTGACCCTGCCAAGCAGGCCGAGCTCCTCACCAACGTCGAAGCCGAACTCTGGGGTGACGCAGCTTCGCTGCCGATCTTCCAGTTCCCCGGCCTCACCTGGTGGGACAAGGGCACGACCGGCATCGCGCCGAACCCGCTGTCGACGTCGTACTTCTGGAACTTCTGGGAGTGGGCACCGGCAGCAGCTGCCCAGTAACGGCATCTGAAGCACAAGGCAAGGGCCGAGCGAGAAATCGCTCGGCCCTTCGCCGTTTCTTTGCGTTATTGGGCGGGAGGAGTCCCAAGGGTTCCCAGAATGGCTAGTATTGCGGCAGGTTGGAAACAACGACGGAGTTGTCAGTAGGGATCAATGCTTAGTTTCGTATCACGGCGTTTACTCGCCACATTCGCGGTGCTTCTGGTCGCGTCGTTTGTCGTCTACATGTTGACGGCGAACGCGGGCGATCCGCTGGCTGAATTGCGCACGTCCAAGGACCCGCAGTCTGTTGCCAAGATGGCGACTCTGTCGGAGAAGCTCGACCTCGACACTCCGGCATTTTTCCGCTACTTCAAGTGGCTGGGTGGCGCGGCGAGTTGTGTGATCGGGCGATGCGATCTCGGTATCTCTGTTGCGCGCGGAGACGAACCTGTTGCAAACGCTTTGGGCAACGCGATGGAGTCAACGCTGTCACTCGTCATCTTGGCCACCGTTTTGTCGATTTTGTTCGGTGTTGCAATCGGCATGACCACCGCGCTTCGTCAGTACAGCGGCTACGACTACACGGTGACCTTCGCCGCCTTCATCTTCTACTCGCTTCCCATCTTCTGGGTCGCCGTCCTGCTCAAGGAATTCGGCGCAATCCGGTTCAACGCGTTCCTCGGTGATCCATCAATTCCGTGGTGGGCCGCAATCGGGATCGGCGCACTCCTTGCGTTTATCGTGCAAGCCGTGATTGGCGGCCGACTCGTGAACCGGTTGAAGTCGGCGGGAATCACCCTCGGACTCGTCACTGTCATCCTCATCGTCCTTGACCTGACCCAGTGGTTCCGCAACCCATCGATCGGCATCGTCGGTGTCGCACTCTTCTCTGCCGGCCTCGGAGCATTGATGCTGTTCGTCACATCCAACTTCGCCAAGCGCAGTATTCAATATGCGGTCGGCGCAATCGTCGTCGCCGTCATCGCGCTGTGGTTCCCATTCCAATTCCTGTTCTTCTATCTCAACACGGGGTGGACGATGCTCCTCGTTGCCGTCATCCTCGCTGCGCTGGGAGCAGCGGCAGGGTTCTTCCTCGGAGGCGACGACCGCAAGGAAGCCATGCGAGTCGCCGGCGTTACCGGTGCGCTTGCAACTGTTCCGCTGGTACTCGACCAGATGTTCTTGCGCTGGAGCGAGTACACACAGCTCATCCCACTTCGCTCCGGTGTCATCTCGACCATTGGTGCGACCACTCCGACTCTGACCAACCACGAGGACACGTGGTTGCGCATGTTGGACTCGGCCACCCACTTGGTGTTGCCGACCGCGGCGCTCATGATCATCTCGATCGCTGGTTATACCCGGTACACCCGTGCGACACTGCTCGAAGTCCTCAACCAGGACTACGTGCGCACCGCACGCGCGAAAGGCCTTCCCGAGACAACGGTCATCATGCGTCACGCGTTCCGCAACACGATGATCCCGATTGCGACCATCGTGGCCTTTGATTTCGGTGCCGTCATCGGTGGCGCCATCATCACCGAGCGAGTGTTCGCGTGGCAGGGCATGGGCGCGCTATTCAACCAGGGCCTCCACGATGTCGATGTCAACCTCGTCATGGGGGTGTTCCTCGTGACGGGAATCGCGGCGGTCGTGTTCAACATTCTCGCCGACCTTGCCTATTCCGCACTCGACCCGCGCATTCGCGTTACGGAGGGCTAGATCATGGCTCAAAAAAGAGACAGCACTCCTAGCACCGAGCAACTCGCTCTGCAGGAACTGACCATCGAACAACGCCAAACCGAGGGGCTCAGTCTCTCCACCGTTGTTCGCCGGCGCTTCTTCCAGCACCGCGCTGCTGTGACGAGCCTCATCGTCCTGGCCCTGATTATCCTTCTCGCCTTTACCTCGGTCGGAACCATCATCGGCGGTACCGGAAAACTCGCAGCCGACTTCGAAGCAGGCAAGATTGTCCTCGACGGTTTCCGCATCACCGGGTGGTGGCAATTCAACTGGTACGAGAACTACCCGATCACGACTCCGGGTGGGCTTCCCTCGTGGGAGCACCCGTTTGGTCAGGACACCCTGGGTAAAGACATCTTCGCTCGTGTCATGCGCGGAATCCAACAGTCGCTCACCGTCGTCACACTGATCGGTGTTCTCGCGACCGTGATCGGCGTCGTCGTTGGAGCGCTCGCCGGATTCCTTCGCGGGTGGCTCGACAGCCTGCTCATGCGCATGACCGATGTCATCATCATCATCCCCGGTCTCATCCTGGGTGCCGTCCTCGGTCGCACCGTCGGTGGAAACGCGATCTCGCTCGGCATCCTTCTCGGATTGGTGTCGTGGACGGGACTCGCGCGTTTGGTGCGTGGTGAATTCCTCGCCCTTCGTGAGCGTGAGTTTGTCGACGCGGCTCGGGTGGCCGGCGCGTCCAACGCCCGCATCATTTTCCGCCACATCCTGCCGAACTCGATTGGTGTCGTCGTCGTCAATGCAACCCTGTTGATGTCCGCCGCAATCCTCACCGAGACCGCGCTGTCCTTCCTGGGCTTCGGAATCACCGCGCCGGACATCTCGCTCGGCCAGATCATCTCCGAGTACAACGAGGCATTCAAGACCCGCCCGTGGCTGTTCTGGTGGCCAGGTTTCTTCATCGTCGTCGTCGCACTGTGCATCAACTTCATCGGTGACGGACTGCGCGATGCGTTCGACCCGCGTCAGCGACGCATGCCGAAGACGTCGAGCCTGTCGCGTCAGTTCCGTGAATTGAGCGGCGGGACGAACTTCTAATGGCGCTAGAAACTCAACGCGAGAACAGCCGCGATGCCCAGCGTGATAACGCCGGCAATCAACCCGATGGAATGAGTCGATTCGAATCTCTCGGAACCGTCGTGACGGCGCTCCCATTCACGTCGAACGACGGCTGCTGCTCCACCCGATTCAGTGGTGATGAGGTCGCCGGGGCGAACGGTTCCCGCGAGATAGGTGGACTCGGGCAGATGGCTGCCGAGGTCGCGACTGGCGGTGAATGTTGTGTGTCGACCGGGTGCGGGTGCGGCCCAGACGGAAATGCGTCGAGTCTCGAGGTACAGCGTCAGGCCCCACTTGGTGTCGATGCGGTCGATCGCGCCCCAACCAATTCGGTATTCGGTGAAGGGGTTTCGAACCGTGACTCCCTCGTCGTCGACATCGAGTCTGGGTCGCCAGAATCCCACGTACAGCGACATGGTGAGGAATCCAAACACCGCGAGCCCGCGAACGAATCCCTCTGCTGTGAAGGTGGACAAGGTTGTTGCCAGAGCAACAGCGAAGACGCCGACGGTTACACCAGCGAGAACCCGACCGGATCGGGAAACGAACGACGTCATGAAAACCATGTTGGCACGAAGGCAGACCGATGAGCACTAACCCCGTTGTAATTGAAGCCAAGGACCTCGGAGTCGACTTCTGGGTTGACGGCGAATGGGTGATGGCCGCCGAAGGTCTCAGCTACACGGTTCGTGCAGGTGAAGTGCTCGCTATCGTCGGCGAGTCCGGTTCGGGTAAGTCGGCGTCCTCGATGTCGATGCTTGGTCTGTTGCCGGCGAACGGTCGTGCGAAGGGAAGTGTCCTGCTCGGCGGAGTCGAGACGATTGGTGCCACCCCGGAGCACTTGCGGTCCATCCGCGGTCGCGATATCGCCGTGATTTTCCAGGAGCCGATGACGGCGATGAACCCGGTCTATACGATCGGTTTCCAAATCGTCGAGGCACTCAAGGTCCACTTCCCTCGGCTGTCGCGTGATGCAGCGAAGGCGCGGGCAATCGAGTTGCTGGGTCTTGTCGAGATGCCCGATCCGCAGAAGGCGTTCGATTCGTACCCGCACCAACTCTCGGGTGGTCAACGCCAACGCGCGATGATCGCTCAATCGATTTCCTGTGACCCGAAGGTGCTCATCGCGGATGAGCCGACAACGGCGCTTGACGTTACCATCCAGGCCGAAATTCTTGACCTGCTGCGCTCGCTCAACGACCGCCTTGGCACCGGCATCATCCTCATTACTCACGACATGGGTGTTGTGGCCGACATGGCTGACCACGTTCTCGTCATGAAGAGCGGTCACGTCGTCGAGTCGGGTACCGCAATCGACATTTTTACCAAGCCCAAGGTCGCGTACACCCAGGAGCTGCTCGCCGCGGTACCCCACCTGGGTACGGGCTCGGCTACGGGTAAGCGTGCTGACTCTCACACGGGAGAGACTCCCGTCCTGTCGCTGACGAATGTCGACATTACGTACCCCAAGCGCGGTCGCGTTCCCGCGTTCAAGGCCGCTGAAGACGTGTCGATCGACATCTTCCCCGGTGAAGTCCTCGGGCTCGTCGGTGAATCTGGTTCGGGAAAGACGACCATCGGACGTGCCGTCGTCGGCTTGATTCCCGTGTCGGCTGGGCAGATCTCTGTCGCGGGCCAGGACATGGTCAACGTGTCCGACAAGAACCTTCGCGCGGTGCGACGGAACATCGGAATCGTTTTCCAGGACCCGGGCTCGTCACTGAACCCCCGTTGGCCGATCGGGGAAAGCATCGGTGAGCCGCTGGTTCTGGCCGGTGGTTACACCAAGCAGCAGGTCACCGACCGCGTCACCGAGTTGCTCGACATGGTCGAATTGCCGACGAGCTATCGAAATCGGTACCCCCACGAGCTCTCGGGCGGGCAACGTCAGCGTGTCGGAATCGCCCGTGCTCTTGCACTTGACCCCAAGATCCTGGTGGCGGACGAGCCGACTTCGGCACTCGATGTCTCCGTTCAGGCGCGAGTTCTCGCGCTTCTCACGGAAATCCAGAAGAAGCAGAAATTCGCGATTTTGTTCATCTCCCACGACCTCGCCGTCGTCGATTTGCTCAGTGACCGCATTGCGGTCATGAATCACGGTAAAATCGTGGAGCAGGGTTCGACAGATCAGATTCTGCGCAACCCGCAGCACCCGTATACGCAGAGACTCATCGCCGCTGTCCCTGTTCCCGATCCCGTGGAACAACGGAAGCGTCGACACTCGCGCACGACTTAAGGATTCACTTATGGCTATCGCCACCCGCACCGATTTGCGAAACGTGGCGATTGTCGCTCACGTTGACCACGGCAAGACGACCCTCGTCGACGCCATGCTTCGCCAGACGAACTCGTTTGGCGCTCACGCACACCTCGAAGACCGCGTCATGGACTCGAACGATCTCGAGCGTGAAAAGGGCATCACGATTCTTGCGAAGAACACCGCCGTGTCGTACGACGGTAAGCACGCGAACGGATCGCCCGTCACCATCAACGTCATCGACACTCCCGGCCACGCCGACTTTGGTGGAGAGGTCGAGCGCGGTTTGTCCATGGTTGACGGTGTCGTTCTGCTCGTCGACGCGAGTGAAGGCCCCCTCCCGCAGACTCGATTCGTACTGCGCAAGGCGCTCGAAGCGAAGCTTCCCGTCATCCTGCTCGTCAACAAGACCGACCGCCCTGATGCGCGCATCGACGCCGTCGTGCACGAGACCCAGGACTTGCTCCTCGGTCTTGCGTCCGACCTTCATGATGATGTCCCCGACCTCGACCTCGATGGCATCCTTGACCTTCCCGTTGTGTATGCATCGGGTCGAAACGGCGCCGCATCGTGGAATCGTCCCAACGACGGAGACCTGCCCGACAACGACGACCTCGAGCCGTTGTTCGAAGCAATCCTCGACCGAATTCCCGCGCCGACTTACGACACCGACCTGCCGTTGCAGGCTCACGTTACTAACCTCGACGCGTCGCCGTTCCTCGGTCGTATCGCTCTGCTGCGTATATTCCAGGGCGAGATCAAGAAGGGCCAGACCGTCGCGTGGATGAAGCACGATGGAACCGTTGAGAACGTTCGTATTACCGAACTTCTCATCACCAAGGCGCTTGACCGCATCCCGGCCGAATCGGCCAAGGCTGGCGACATTGTCGCCGTCGCCGGCATTGAAAACATCACCATCGGTGAAACCATCGCCGACATGAACGACCCCCGCGCGTTGCCAGTTATTACCGTCGACGACCCGGCAATCTCGATGACCATCGGAACGAACACCTCGCCGCTGGTCGGCAAGGTCAAGGGACACAAGCTCACGGGCCGCATGGTCAAGGACCGTCTGGACCGTGAACTTATCGGTAACGTCTCGGTGAAGTTGGTCGACATTGGCCGGCCCGACGCCTGGGAAGTCCAGGGCCGCGGTGAACTCGCACTCGCGATTCTCGTCGAGAACATGCGCCGCGAAGGTTTCGAGTTGACCGTGGGTAAGCCGCAGGTTGTCACGAAGAAGGTTGACGGCGCTACACACGAGCCGTTCGAGCACCTCACCGTCGACGCACCCGAGGAATACCTCGGTGCCATCACGCAGCTCCTCGCCGCTCGTAAGGGCCGTATGGAGGGAATGACGAACCACGGAACCGGTTGGGTCCGTATGGAGTTCATCGTTCCGTCGCGTGGACTCATCGGTTTCCGCACCGAGTTCCTCACGATCACGCGTGGAACCGGGATCGCTAACGCCATCGGCCACGGTTACGGCCCGTGGGCTGGGCAGATTGTGACCCGCCAGAACGGATCGATTGTGTCCGACCGTCAGGGTGTCGCGACTCCGTTCGCGATGATGGCTCTGCAGGAGCGCATGGCGTTCTTCGTCCAGCCCGGTGACGAGGTGTACGAAGGAATGGTTGTTGGCGAGAACGCTCGTGCGGACGACATGGACGTCAACGTCACCAAGGAAAAGCAGCTCAACAACATCCGTTCATCGACGTCGGAAGTTCTCGAAAAGATGACGCCTCCGCGCGAAATGTCCCTCGAGGAATGTCTTGAATTCGCTCGTGAAGACGAGTGCGTCGAGGTCACGCCGGAGAAGGTTCGCATTCGCAAGGTTGAGCTCGAGCAGAACTTGCGTGCACGCGCGGCCTCGCGCCTCAAGCGCCAGAACGAGTAACTGCGAAGTTAGGCTGCACGCGTGAAGATCGCACGGTTCATCCACGACGACGAAGTCCACTTCGGGGTCGTCGACGGTGACGCCGTTCGGCTTCTTGAGGGTGACCCGCTCCACGACGGTATTTCTGAGACCGGTGCCCTTCTCAAACTCAGTGCGATCGATCTCATCGCTCCGGTCGCTCCGTCCAAGGTGATTTGCGTCGGGATGAACTTTGCCGAGCACGCTGCCGAGATGCACCACGACGGCCCGACAACTCCACTCATCTTCCTCAAGCCTCCGACTGCGGTCGTGGGTGATGGGGACACCATCGTGATTCCGCCGCTTCCCGGGCGAATCGTTCACGAGGGCGAACTCGCTGTCGTCATTGGTCAACACGCACACCGCGTCCCCGAGGCCGACTGGAAAGACGTCGTGTTCGGGTACACCATCGCCAACGACGTGTCCGCGCGAGACGTCATGTTCGCTGACGGCCAGTGGGCTCGCGCCAAGGGATATGACACGTTCTGCCCGATTGGTCCGTGGATCGAAACGGAGTTTGACCCGTTCGAGCGCCACGAGATCACCACGACGGTTGACGGCGAGGTTCGCCGCCACGGATTCACCGCGGACATGACCCACAAGATCCCCGAGATTATCGCGTTCGTGTCTGATGCGTTCACGCTGCACCCGGGTGACATCATCTGCACCGGCACTCCCGCTGGGCTGGGCGGATTCACCGACGGGCAGACGGTGGCTATCACCATTGACGGGATTGGCACATTGTCAAACCCCGCGCGGAACCGCGACGACCGTGTCTGAAACCGTCGACGAACGCCGAATTCGACTTCACCTCCGTCGCACCCTGGTCATCGGCCAAATTCTCGCCGGCCTCGGGATCGGCGCAACGCTGACGGTCGGATCGCTGCTCGCTGAGCACATTTCGGGTGACGAGTCGTTCGCCGGGCTTGCCGCCACCATGTCGACTCTCGGTTCCGCTCTTGCCGCCGTTCCTCTCGCAGGCTTGGCCGTTCGGCGAGGACGCCGAATCGCGTTGTCGGTCGGCGCATTCGTCGCGATCGGGGGTGCCGGGCTCATCATGCTCGCGAGCGCCCTGTGGTCCTTGCCACTCTTGCTTCTCGGACTGACCGGAATCGGAGTCGGCGGGGCAGTAAACCTTCAGGCGCGTTTCGCCGCGACGGACCGTGCCACCGCCGCAACCCGCGGTAAGGACCTTTCGCTCGTCGTGTGGGCGACAACTATTGGTGCGGTTGTTGGCCCGAATCTCAACGGCATTGGAATCGCTGTCGGCGACGCAATCGGCTTGCCTCACATGACGGGTCCGTTCCTGTTGACAGCACTCGCGCAACTCGCCGCAACGACGGTGTACCTCGTGGGCCTTCGACCAGAACCTCTGAAGCAGATTGGGGGCCCCAAGGTGCAGCGGTCAAAGCGCCCTAGGGTCCACATTCCTCCCGTCACAGCAATGGGCATCGCGGTCATCGGATTCGGTCACGCGACGATGGTCGCGGTGATGGCGATGACGCCGGTTCACCTCGTGCACCACGGCGCAACTGTTGCAGAGAGCAGTTTCGTGATCTCGTTGCACGTAGCTGGTATGTACGCATTCAGCCCCATCTTTGGTGCCGCTTCCGACCGTTTCGGACGTATTCCCGTCATGATTGTTGGTCAGGGAATCCTGTTCCTGTCACTTCTTTTCACCTCGCTGTTCAGTGAGAACCCAATGCTTGTCACCGTCGGATTGTTCCTGCTGGGTCTCGGGTGGAGCGCGAACACAGTCGCCGGAGCAACTTTCATTGCAGAGAGCGCACCCGCTGAATTCCGGACAGCGATTCAAGGTCGCAGCGACATGATGATGAGTGCATCGGGAGCGTTCGCGGGGCTTCTCGCAGGACCCGGACTTGCTCTCGTTGGTTACCCTGGCCTGTCCGTCGCCGCGATGTTCTTCGTCGGTGGCGCGTTCGTTCTCGTACAGCTCGTTCGCCACCGCCAGCGCGCAGACCTCGACTCGTAGAATTGACCTGAGATGACTATCCCCTTCACCACTGCAGCCGGCGCTGACACCCGCGTCCGCTTTTGCCCGTCGCCCACCGGAACCCCGCACGTCGGACTGATTCGCACCTGCCTGTTCAACTGGGCGTATGCACGACACACGGGCGGCACGTTCATCTTCCGAATTGAAGACACCGACGCCGAGCGCGACTCAGAAGAGTCGTACGAGCAATTACTTGACGCTCTGACGTGGCTCGGACTCGATTGGGACGAGGGCGTTGTCAAGGGCGGACCGCACGAGCCATACCGGCAATCGCAGCGCACCGAAATCTATCAGGGCATCATCGACCGCCTCGTTGCCGCCGGACACCTGTACGAGTCGTTCGTCACTCCGGAAGAGATGGAAGCGCGAAACGTTGCGAACGGGCGTGACCCCAAACAGGGTTACGACAATTTTGAACGTGACTTGACCCACGACGAGCGCGCCGCGTTCCGCGCCGAAGGTCGCTCACCCGCACTTCGTCTTCGTGTCCCCGACATCGATTTGGGTTTCGATGATCTGGTTCGCGGTCAAATCACGTTCCCGGCTGGCGCGACGACCGACTTTGTGCTGGTTCGCCCGAACGGAGCGCCGCTGTACACCTTTGTCAACCCAGTGGACGACGCTCTAATGGGTGTGACGCACGTTCTTCGAGGCGAGGACCTGTTGTCGTCGACCCCGCGCCAGATTGCGCTGTATCTCGCGCTCATTGAGATCGGCGTGACAACGTTCGTCCCACGATTCGGCCACCTGCCCTATGTCATGGGCGAGGGCAACAAGAAGTTATCTAAGCGCGACCCCGAGTCGAACCTGTTCCACCACCGAGACCGCGGGTTTATTCGCGAGGGGCTTCTCAATTACCTGTCCCTGCTTGGGTGGTCGATTGCGGCGGACCGCGACATTTTCACGCTTGACGAAATGGCGGCAGCGTTCGACGTCACCGACGTCAACCCGAACCCCGCGCGTTTCGACCTAAAAAAAGCAGAGTCGATAAACGGCGACCACATTCGCCTGCTTCCGCAGGACGTTTTTGTCGAACGCACACTTCCACAGTTACAAGCGGCCGGACTGGTCGACGCACACCCTTCCAGCCACGCGCTCGCACGGCTGCAGGAAATCGCGCCTCACATTCAGGAGCGCACCCAGCTCCTCGGCGAAATCCCCGAGATGGTCGCCTTCCTCTTCACCGAGGACGCGAACCTGACTGTCGCTGATGATGCCCGTGCAACTCTCGATGCTGATGTGGCCCGAATTCTCGACGCCGCAATCGAGGCACTCTCGGCCCTGGGGGATTGGTCAACACCAAACATCGAGGCGACACTTCGTACCGCGCTGATTGAGGGGTTGGAGTTGAAGCCCCGAAGCGCCTTCGGCGCAGTCCGCACGGCGATCTCTGGTCGTCGAATCAGCCCGCCGCTCTTTGAGTCCATGGAGATCCTTGGGCGAGACTCGAGTCTTGCCCGTCTGGCCGCGCTTCGCGCTACGGTGTGAGCATGAACGATTTCGAGGTTGTCGTCATTGGGGCGGGCCCCGCCGGTCTCGCTGTTGGACTCAATCTCGTTCGCGCACGTCGTCGCGTACTGCTCATCGACTCGAATCGACCGCGTCACGCTGTCTCGTTGAGGTCGCACGGGTTCGTGACACGTGACGGGATATCTCCACTGGAGTTCCGCCAGCTGGGTCGAGAAGAGCTCGAAGCCTATGACGAAGCGACGGTTCTGCAGGCGAACGTCACCGACATCTCTCGGAAAGGCGACAATCTCGTCGTCACCGCCGTTGAGCGCGGGGGAGACGAACACTCGATCGAGGTACCGAACGTCGTACTCGCCACCGGGCTGACCGAATCGTTCCCCGAAATCCCCAGCCTTCGCCAGTTCTATGGAACCAGTGCGCACTCGTGCATGGAATGCGACGGTTACGGCTACAAAGACAAACGGCTCGCGCTGATCGGTGAAACCGAAGATGTTGCCGAGCGCGCCATTCTCTTGTCGCAGTGGTCGCGCGATGTGGTGCTCATGACGAACGGGCACGATGTCGTCAGTGAGTGGTGGAAAGAGAAACTCGCCGAACGCGAGATCATCGTTGATGATCGGGTAATCGCCGATATCGAAGGAGGGGCCGGAGGCGTCCTGACCGGTGTCCGATTTGCCGACGGTGACATTCTTGAGCGGGATGGAATCTTCGTCCGCCCGCACTGGACGCCCAGCGTGAACTTCATCGATTCGCTGCATGTCGTTCGCGCAGTAGACGGCCTTCTCGCTGTCGACAACGAAGGCAGGACGTCCGAGCACGGCCTGTGGGCAATCGGCGACATCACGCCTCCCGGGCCTGAACAACTCATGATCGCGGCCGGTGCAGGCCAGCGACTTGCCTCGGTCATCAACCGCACTCTCCTCGGGCTGCAATAGCCCTCAATTTCGCGCGCCCGTCAGCGTTTGATAGGCTTGCGCACAGCGCGTTATGCGCCCCTTGGGGTGTGGTGTAATTGGCAACACGGAGGTTTCTGGTACCTTTGTTCTTGGTTCGAGTCCAGGCACCCCAGCACTGAAATCCTCGCTCAGACCCTCTTTTCTCGCTAATGTTGCGGAATGACGACGTTGTCCAGGCAACACATCACGGTGGCCGTAAACCCCAGCGCAGCACAGGGTTCGCACCGTGAATACGGACATGCGCTTGTCGAGGCGTTGCGCGCGACGGGCCGTCACGTCACCGAGCTATCGACTGATTCCTATGGGCACTTGGAGGAACTGGCTCGTAAAGCCGTCGCCGAAGGAACCGACGCGCTCATCGTCGTCGGCGGTGACGGGACTGCACAACTGGGGACGAACGTGTGCGCAGGGACGGACACCCCGCTGGGAATATTGCCGAGCGGAACGGGAAACGACACCGCACAGGGAATCCTCGGATTGCCACTGGGCGACATGGACGCGGCAATTCGACGAATCATTGAGTCGCTGGACAAGCCGTCATGGAACATCGACGCCGGCATCATGCGATGGGCCGGAGGTGAGCGCTGGTTCTGCTCCACGATGTCGGCCGGTTTCGATGCTCTTGTCAACGAGCGCGTCAATCACCTTGCCTTTCCGAAAGGTCCTTCGCGTTACACCGTCGGGATGATTCTCGAGCTTCTTCGACTCAAACCCATCAATTACACGGTGACGATCGACGGCGTGGAAACCCAGGAGCAGGCAATTCTGACGACAATTGCAAACAACAAACAGTACGGGGGCGGAATGCTGATCTGTCCAGAGGCGAAGCCCGACGATGGGCTCTTGGACATCATGATGGTGCGCCCACTCTCCCGAATCGACTTCATCCGCATTTATCCCAAGGTGTTCAAGGGAACCCACGTCACGGATCCCCGCGTCATCATTCGGCAGGGCAAGAAGTTCCGACTGGATTCGCCCAACCTGGTCGGGTACTCGGACGGCGAGCGAATTGCGCCACTTCCGATGGACATCGAGGTTGTTCCGCGAGCACTTCCCGTGCTCGATACGCGCGCCTGACATCGGTTTGCACCCGCCTGCGCCGTTGTGCGATACTGTCTAGGTTGCACTTGGCCCCATCGTATAGCGGCCTAGTACGCCGCCCTCTCACGGCGGTAACGCGGGTTCGAATCCCGCTGGGGTCACGAACGCCTCCGACATTCACTTGTCGGGGGCTTTTGTGCATTCTTAGGTTCCTCCAAAGTTCACGCTGGTAGCCTTGACGCATGATTGACCACACACTTCCTGCCTGGTTTGAAATCACGTCTTTCGCGGTCATGGGCGCAATTCTTCTCTTCGACCTCTTTATGGTCGTGCGCCGCCCGCACGTTCCGTCGACTCGCGAATCCGCGTTGTGGATCACCTTCTACGTGTCCCTCGCCGTCATCTTCGGTGCGCTGATCTTCTTTGTCGCCAACGATGCTGGCCTGAACGGAACCGAACTCAGTCTTCAGTTCTACGCCGGCTGGCTGACCGAATACTCGCTTTCCGCGGACAACGTCTTTGTGTTCCTCATCATCATGAGTCAGTTCCGTGTGCCGCGAAAGATGCAGCAAGAACTCCTCATGCTGGGAATCGTGTTGGCGCTTATCTTCCGAGCAGTCTTCATCCTGCTCGGTGCGCAGCTCCTCGAAAGCTACTCGTGGCTGTTCTACATCTTCGGGGCGTATCTTGTCTACGTCGCGATTCAGCAACTGCGCGAAAAGGACGAACACGGCAGCGGCGAGGACAACGCTGTCATGAAGTGGCTCAAGAAGGTCCTTCGCGTTCACCCCGAGTGGCGTGACGATGACCGCTGGCGCGTGATGGTCAACGGCGAAAAGCTTTTGACGCCCGCAATTCTCGTGTTGCTTTCGCTTGGCGCAATCGACCTGATCTTCGCTCTCGATTCGATTCCGGCCATCTTCGGAATCACGACAAGCCCGTTCCTCGTGTTCGCGACCAACATCTTCGCGTTGATGGGTCTGCGCCAGCTGTACTTCTTGCTCGGTGACCTCATCGACCGACTGCACTACCTGGGACACGGCATCGCCTTCATCCTCGGTTTCATCGGCCTCAAGCTCGTCAACCACGCGCTGCACATGAACGAACTCCCGTTCATCAACGGCGGCGAACACGTCGAGATTGTCCCCGAGGTTCCGACGTGGCTGTCGTTGGTCGTCATTGTCACCACCCTCGTCGTCGCGGTGCTCGCCAGCTTGGCGCGTTCCAAGCGCGAAGAGGCTGCCGCCGCGAAGTAGCAGGTCGTGCGCTGGTAAACTGGCGCAGATGAACGCAGTGGCCTCGGGTACCCACCAACCCCGCACTCTTGCTCAAAAGGTGTGGGACGCGCACCGTGTTGTCACGGGGGCAAACGGCGAGCCCGACCTCATCTACATCGACCTTCACCTCGTTCACGAGGTCACCAGCCCGCAGGCTTTTGACGGCTTGCGTCTCGCCGGCCGACCTGTTCGTCGCCCCGATCTGACGATCGCAACGGAAGACCACAACACTCCGACACTCAACATCACCGAGCAAATTGCCGACGCGACGTCACGCACCCAGATCGAGACGTTGCGCGCCAACGCCAAGGAATTCGGCATCCGTTTGCACTCGCTGGGTGACATCGAGCAGGGCATCGTTCACGTTGTCGGACCGCAATTGGGACTGACCATGCCGGGGATCACTGTCGTTTGTGGCGACAGCCACACGTCAACCCACGGCGCATTCGGCGCAATGGCGTTCGGAATCGGAACCTCTGAAGTCGAACACGTTCTCGCGACGCAGACGCTTCCCCTCAAACCATTCAAGACCATGGCCATCACGGTCAACGGGCATTTGCGCGACGGAGTCACTGCCAAGGACATCATTCTCGCGGTCATCGCGAAAATCGGTACCGGTGGGGGACAGGGTTACGTTCTCGAATACCGCGGCACCGCTATCGAAGAATTGTCGATGGACGGACGCATGACGATTTGTAACATGTCCATCGAAGCAGGCGCACGCGCGGGCATGGTCGCCCCCGACGAGACAACGTTTGCGTACCTCAAGGGTCGTAGCCACGCACCACAGGGTGCTGATTGGGATGCTGCCGTCGAGTATTGGAAGACGCTTCCGACTGATGCAGGCGCACAGTTTGACGCCGAGGTCATTATCGACGGAAACGCCCTCGAGCCTTTCGTGACGTGGGGGACTAACCCTGGCCAGGGCGTTGCACTGTCCGAATCGGTCCCGAACCCCGCCGACATCGCAGACCCAAACGACCGCGCTGCAGCGGAACGCGCCTTGGAGTACATGGATCTGGCGCCCGGAACTCCGATGAAGTCGATTCCCGTCGACCAGGTGTTCATGGGGTCGTGCACCAACTCGCGCATCGAGGACCTTCGCGCTTTCGCTGGCGTGATCAAGGGCAAGAAACTCGCACCGGGTGTCAAATTGATGGTCGTTCCCGGTTCTGCACGAGTGCGTCTCGAAGCAGAGGCAGAAGGCATCGACAAGATTGTCGAGGATTTCGGCGGGGAATGGCGTTTCGCGGGTTGCTCAATGTGCCTGGGAATGAACCCTGACCAACTCCAGCCGGGCGAGCGGTGTGCGTCGACGTCGAACCGTAATTTCGAGGGCCGTCAGGGAAAGGGCGGTCGCACCCACCTCGTCTCGCCGCTCGTCGCGGCCGCAACCGCGATTCGCGGCACCCTCTCCAGCCCCTGGGATGTGGAGTAAGCCATGGACAAGATTTCCGTCATCACCGGTGTGGGCGTTCCGCTCAAGCGAAGCAACGTTGATACCGACCAGATCATCCCTGCCGAATTCCTCAAGCGTGTTACCAAGACGGGCTTCGAGGACGCGCTGTTCCAGCGCTGGCGTCAGGACCCAGACTTCGTTCTCAACCACGCACCGTACAGCACCGGAACCGTGCTTGTTGCGGGAATGGATTTCGGAACGGGCTCGTCGCGCGAGCACGCGGTGTGGGCACTTCGAGATTTCGGTTTCCGAGCCGTCATCGCACCCCGCTTCGCTGACATCTTCCGTGGCAACTCGGGCAAGCAGGGACTGCTGACCGTCGTTGTGCCCGAGTCCGTCGTTGAATCGATTTGGGCGGAGATTGACGCCAACCCCGGGATCGAGGTAACCGTAGATTTGGTCAACCGCTCGGTATCGTGTGGGGATGTGCACAGTCCTTTCGACATCGACGATTACACGCGGTGGCGTCTGATGGAAGGACTTGACGACATCGGTCTGACGCTTCGCCACGCCTCGGACATCGACACGTTTGAAACTCACCGCGAATCATGGCGACCGACGACGTTGCCGGCACGATGAGCTCGCTGAGTGAAGACGCCAAGCGTCAGGGTGAGCGTGTCGGGCTTAACGTCGATACCATCACCATCCACGGTGGCAAGCCACTCGTCGGCCGCGTTGACGTTCGCGGCGCAAAGAATCTTGTCACCAAGGCCATGGTCGCCGCTCTGCTCGGCGACGAGCCTTCCGTTCTTCGCGGAGTCCCTGCAATCTCTGATGTCGCAATTGTTCGCGGGCTTCTCGAGGCACACGGTGTCCGCGTCACCGACACCGGTGACGGCGAACTCACGCTTGATCCAACCAACGTAACCAGCGCGCACTTCGCTGAGATTGACGCCCACGCTGGTTCCAGCCGAATTCCGATCTTGTTTTGTGGGCCGCTGTTGCACCAGTTGGGTGAAGCCTTCATCCCTGACCTCGGGGGTTGCCGCATCGGCGACCGCCCCATCAACTTCCACCTCGACGCGCTTCGTGCGTTCGGCGCTCACGTCACCAAGTTGCCCCAGGGGATTCACCTCACCGCCCCCGAGCGTCTTCGCGGTGCGGAAATCGAGTTGCCCTTCCCCTCCGTGGGTGCGACCGAACAGGTTCTGCTATCAGCCGTGCGCGCCGAAGGCGTGACCGAACTGAAAAACGCGGCGATCGAGCCCGAGATCATGGACCTCATCTCCATCCTTCAGAAGATGGGCGCGATCATCTGGATCGAACCGAACCGCACCATTTTCATCGAAGGTGTCGATCGATTGGGCGGTTACGAACACCGCGCGCTGTTTGACCGTAACGAGGCGGCATCGTGGGCCGCCGCGGCACTGGCTACCAAGGGTGACATTTTTGTCGCCGGTGCACTCCAGCCCGAATTGTTGACCTTCCTCAATGTCTTCCGCAAGGTCGGCGGTCAGTTTAAGGTCCAAGAGGACGGCATTCGCTTCTGGCACCCTGGCGGCAAGTTGAACCCCGTCGTCGTCGAAACTGATGTCCACCCCGGCTTCATGACCGACTGGCAACAGCCTCTCGTCGTCGCGATGACGCAGGCCGAAGGCCAATCGATCGTGCACGAAACGGTCTACGAGAATCGCTTCGGATTCACCGAATCGCTCAACGCGATGGGTGCGAACATCGTGGTCCACCAGGACGGTATCGCGTCGATCACCCGCCGCGTACCGCGCCGTGCACTTGAACAGGCTGCTGTCATCACGGGCCCCACTCCGCTTCACGGAGCAGACATTCGCGTTCCTGACCTCAGAGGGGGCTTCTCGCACCTCATCGCGGCCCTCGCCGCTGACGGTACTTCAACGATTTCGAACGTGGGAATCATCGCGCGCGGGTACGAACACTTCATCGACAAGTTGCGCGACCTCGGCGCTGACTTCGAACTCGCGGACTAGGCTAAACGCCGTAGGAGGCGCGACATGGCAACGAACGAGCGAGCACTGAGATGGCGTGTCATCGCGGGTATCGCGTTGCCGCTCATGGGGCTAATCAGTTCCATTCGCGTCCGTGGAGAGGACAACGTTCCCGCGGAGGGCCCGTTCATCGTCGCGCCGTGCCATTTCAGCGCCATCGATCCCGTCGTGATGGGAGTTGCTGTGTGGAAGGCGGGCCGGGTCCCGCGTTTCATGGCCAAGGTGTCTCTCTTCAAGATTCCGGTGCTGGGTGCGATTCTTCGTTCGCTCGGCCAGATCCCGGTTGAACGTGAAGGAACACAACGCGCGCTGGCCCCGATGAAGGCGGCCCGGACTCTCGCGAAAGAGGGCCAAGGCGTCATCATTTACCCCGAAGGAACCTTGACTCGAGACCCAGAACTGTGGCCGATGCGCGGGAAGACCGGCGCGGTTCGCATGGCGCTCGAAAGCAAGATCCCACTCATTCCCGCTGCACACTGGGGAACGGCAGACCTCATGCCTCGCTATTCGGGCAGAATTCGACTGTTCCCACGCACGCCCGTGACGGTGTTGTTCGGCAAGCCCATCGATCTCTCGGCTTTCGAGGGCAAGGCGTTGGATATCAAGGTGTTGAACCAAGCGACGCTCATCCTGATGAACGCCATCACTGATTTGCAAGCGCAGCTGCGTGGCGAGAAGGCGCCGGAGAAGCGCTGGGACCCGCTCGAGCACAACCAAACGACGACAGGGAAATTCTGATGGCGACCGTTGCAGTTCTCGGGGCCGGAGCGTGGGGCACCACCTTCGCCAAGGTTCTTGCCGATGCCGGTAATTCGGTTCAATTGTGGGCTCGTCGTGACGAGATTGTCCGTGAGATTAACGAGACTCATCGAAACACCAAGTACTTGCAGCGCGTCAACCTGCCCCTGAGTTTGACCGCGTCGACGTCGCTTCCCGTGACGATGGCCGGTGCCGACGCAATTTTCGTGTCCGTCCCGTCGCAGTCGCTTCGCAGTGTCCTGGACGACGTCGATGGTTTGTTGGGCGACGACGTTCCGGTCGTCTCGCTCATGAAGGGCGTCGAACGTGCAACCGGTCTGCGGATGAGCGAGGTCATTCAGGAAGCGGGACGTGTGTCATCGGACCGAATCGCCGTGCTTTCGGGTCCGAACCTTGCGCTCGAAATGGCGAAGGAAGAGCCTTCGGCATCTGTCGTGTCGTCAGAGAATCAAGAAGTCGCGACGATGATTGCGTCGATGGCAACCAATCACTACTTCACGACACTCACGAACAACGATGTCATCGGAACCGAGTTCGGCGGGGTTCTCAAGAACCTCATCGCGGTTGCAGTCGGAATCGCGGATGGCGTTGGATACGGTGACAACACGAAAGCGTCGATCATCACGCGAGGGCTAGCGGAACTGTCGTCGTTCGCCGCCGCCTATGGCGCAAAGCCCGAAACAATGTGGGGGCTCGCAGGACTCGGCGACCTCATCGCGACGTGTGAGTCGCCTCTCTCGAGAAACAACACCGCAGGGCGACTTCTCGGTCAGGGTTACTCGTTCGACATGGTCATCCGTCAGATGGACCAGACCGCTGAGGGTCTCTCGTCCGTCGACCCGATTCTCAACCTCGCCGCGGCGAAGAAGGTGTCCATGCCGATTGTCACCCAGGTGCAGCAGGTGCTGCGCGGGACGCTAGACCCTCGTGAACTCGCTCCGCACCTCGCCACCGACACGAGCGGGCCGGCAGAAGAGTAATGGCGGTTCAAGCGCTCGCCGACGGCAGGGTGCTCGCCGAACGAATCGGCGAGTTTCCTCCGCGCGTGGTTGCACTCCACGGTTGGGGCCGCACGGGCGCGGATTTCGTTCCCATCGTGAACCGTCTGGACGCCGTCGCGATTCACCTTCCCGGCTTCGGGCCGACCGCTGTTCCTGAATCTGCGTGGGGGACTCCCGAATACGCCGAGTTGGTTGCTGACGCCATTCGCCCCTTTGGTCCGGTCGTTCTCGTCGGGCACTCGTTTGGCGGACGCGTTGCCGTTCGGCTCGCCGCTCGTTACCCCGACCTGGTGTCGGGACTCGTCCTAACTGGCGCACCGCTTGTTCGCACCTCGCCGAATGGAAAGCCAAAGTTCTCGTATCGACTCGCCAAGTGGGCCAACCGTGTTGGGATCCTCTCGGATTCGGCGATGGAAGCCCGCCGACGCAAGGCAGGAAGTGCCGACTACAACGCAGCGCAGGGGGTAATGCGCGACATCATGGTGAAGACCGTCAACGAGAACTACGACGACGACCTCGCCCGAATCACCACCCCGACGTGGATGGTGTGGGGTGAAAATGACACCGCGGCGCCGACCTCAGCGGGCAAGGTTGCATCAGAACGAATTAGCGGCGCACACTGGGTGGTCGTACCCGGCGAGGCGCACCTGCTCACGCCGGCTCTTGGTGCCGCGGTTCGTGCCGCAATCGAGGAGGCGCTCTCATGACCGAATTGGCTGCACTGACGAGCCTCTTACCCACCGTCGCCGGAGTGATTTTCTTTCTCCTCGCCGGAGTACGTTGGATCCGAGTTGCGCAACGAGAACACTACATTCCCGGCTGGACCGACACGATTGCCCGCCATTGGCTTGCTGTAAGGCCGTTGTCCTGGCTGCCTCTCGTTATCTCAACGCTCGTTCTCGCCTCAGTTGCATTCACGGAAAACCCAATCGCGATTAACGTTGGCTGGGCAGTCGCGATTGTCATCACGTCGTGGTGGCCATCGGGAATGGGATTTCGAGGACGTACATCACCACTTCAGTGGACTGCCCGTGCACGACGACTCGCACTGATGTGGACTGCTGTGTGGGGTGTTGTCACCGCGCTGGGAAGCATTGCCGTGGTCGTGGCGGGGGACCTGCTCCTCGCCCTATTTTCA
>JBJOQU010000118.1:0-2958 GCA_046049745.1 Actinomycetota bacterium
CGCCAACAACATTGCGCCAATTTCGTACAGAGTGACACTCGCTTCGGGGCCAACGGCCGCCAGAACAATCGTCGTCTCCATGTGTCAATTATCGCCGACAGAGGCAAACGGGTTGTGACGTTCGGGTTACGCCTCGATGACGACCGGGACGATCATCGGGCGGCGACGATGCTGGGTGTTGACCCAACGACCGACAACACGGCGAACCGCCTGCTGGTACTGGTGAATGTCGCGTGTGCCACTGGCGGCGGCTTCCGCCAACGCCGTGACGATCTGGGGCTTGACGTCGTCGAACACCGAGTCGTCCTCGGCGAAACCACGCGCGTGCAACTCCGGCCCGACGACAATCGCACCGGTGTTCTTGTCGACGGCGAGGAAAATCGTGATGAATCCCTCTTCGGCAAGGATGAGTCGGTCTTTGAGATCCGCGTCGGTGATTTCGCCAACGCTGGAACCGTCAACATAGACGAATCCGAGGTCGAGTTGCCCGGCATACGTCATCACGCCATTGGCAAGGTCGACGACCGTTCCGTTCTCGGCGATGATCGTGTTCTGCTTCGGCACACCCGTCTGCATGGCCAGTTCGGCGTTGGCGTAAAGGTGACGCGTTTCGCCATGAATTGGGAACACGTTGCGCGGTTTGACGATGTTGTAGCAATACAGGAGCTCGCCGGCGGCCGCGTGACCGGACACGTGCACCTTGGCGTTGCCCTTGTGGACCACGTGGGCGCCGATGGCGATCAGCCCGTTGATCACGCGGTAAACCGCGTTCTCGTTGCCCGGAATGAGCGAAGACGCGAGGATGACGGTGTCGCCCTCGCCGATCTCGATCTGGTGTTCCTTGTTGGCGATGCGCGAGAGGACGGCCATCGGCTCACCTTGTGACCCAGTCGACATGAACACGACGCGGTCGTCGGGCATTTCGAGGGCTTCCTTGAGGTCGACGATGATTCCATCGGGGATAGTCAGGTAGCCAAGGTCCTTGGCGATCCCCATGTTGCGAACCATTGAACGCCCAACGAACACGACGTGCCGCCCGTTGGCGACGGCGGCATCGATGACCTGCTGCACGCGGTGAACGTGGCTGGCGAAAGACGCAACGACGACCTTGCCCTTCGTGCGGTGCATGACCTGTTCGATGACCGGTCCGATGTCCTTTTCGAGCGGCGTGAAACCGGGTACGTCCGCGTTGGTCGAGTCGGTCATGAAGACGTCGACGCCCTCTTCGCCCAAGCGGGCGAACGCGCGAAGGTCGGTGAGGCGCCCGTCCATGGGCAGCTGGTCCATCTTGAAGTCGCCGGTTCCGATGACGAGACCTGCAGGCGTGCGAATTGCAACTGCGAGAGCGTCGGGAATCGAGTGGTTGACCGCGACGAACTCAAGGTCGAACGGGCCGACGTTCAGACGCTGGCTGTCTTCGACGCGCTTCAGTTCGGGGCGAATCTTGTGCTCGGCCAGTTTCGCTTCGATGAGCGCGAGAGTCAGGCGCGAGCCGTACAACGTGATGTCCTGGCGCAGACGCAGCAGATATGGGACCCCACCGATGTGGTCTTCGTGGCCGTGTGTGAGGACGATCCCGACGATGTCGTCGAGACGGTCCTTGATGGGCGAAAAGTCGGGAAGAATCAGGTCGACACCGGGCTGGGTCTCTTCGGGGAAGAGAACACCGCAGTCGACGATGAGCAGTTTGCCGTCGAACTCGAAAACGGTCATGTTGCGACCGATCTCGCCGAGTCCGCCGAGCGGGATGATACGAAGTGAGCCCGATTCGAGCGGGCGAGGTTCACTGATGAAACGAGGCATGAGCCCCTCTCTTAGCGTGTCGTGCCGTGAATCTTCGGGAGCGCGCCACCTGCAGCGGCGTTGCGGTCCGGTCGGAATTCGGCAAAATCAACGCCGGCAATGCCGTGCACCTTGGACACTGTGTCCTCGATGAGTGCGGCTTCGTGGTCTTCGGGGCCGACAAGCGGCAGGCGGACACGAGGCGAATTGATTCGCCCGAGCCCGTGGAGGATGTACTTGGTCGCGACGGTTCCAGGAACGTGGTTCATGGTCGCGCGCACAAGCGGTTCGAGCAATTTGTGCTGCTCGGTGGCTGTTGCCAGATCGCCGCGGTTGACGGCGTCGACGATGATTCGATACGGCGTTGCCGCGATGTTCGCGGTGACACCGATGAGTCCTTTGGCGCCAATCGACATCAGCGGGAGGACATTGGCGTCATCGCCAGAGAAGTACATCAGGTCGGTCTCGTTCATGACGCGAGACGCCTCGGCGAGGTCTCCCTTGGCGTCCTTGATCGCGATGATGTTGGGGTGCTTCGCCGCACGCAGGAACGTTTCGTACTTGATTTCGATTCCCGCGCGACCCGGGATGTCATACAGGATCACGGGAAGGTCGGTTGCGTCGGCGATGAGTCGAAAGTGCGTGAGAACACCCGCCTGCGTCGGCTTGTTGTAATACGGCGTGACGATCATGATGCCGTCGGCGCCCAGCTTCTCGGACTTTTTGTACAGATCAATCGCGTGCGCGGTTTCGTTCGATCCACCACCGGTGATGATTTTTGCGCGACCGGCGGCGACAGACTTGCCGACCTCGACAAGCTTCAGTTTCTCGGGGTCGGTCAGTGTCGAGGTCTCCCCCGTCGTACCGGTGATGACAAGGCCATCCGCGCCGGCGGTGATGACATCATCCATCAACTTCTCGACAGCCGGCCAATCAACCTCGCCATCGGCGTCGAACGGGGTCACCAGAGCGACAAGCACTTGGCCGAAAGGGTTCGAGTTGTGAAAAGTCATAGTTTTCAGGCTACTAGGGGGCGACGCGGCCGTTTGCGTTGAACGCTGCAGCAGTCATCGGCATGAGGTCGACCCAGAAATCTTCCATCTTTTCGGCGACCATTTCGATTTCGCGCTGCGGGAACGACGGGAAATGCGTTCCTTCACGCATGGTGCGAAGAGA
>JBJOQU010000119.1:0-2510 GCA_046049745.1 Actinomycetota bacterium
AACGCGCAGCCTCGGTGGCAACCTGCTCGCCCGGACGGAGCTTGCGGTAGATGTCCTTGAGCGCCTCGTCCTGGTTGAGGATCGTGTCGTGGTCAAGGGTGGCCTGGATCGAGGGCGAGCCCGCAAATTCCTTGAGGATATCCTCGTTGGTCATACCGAGGGCCTTGAGGAAGACGGTCACCGACTGGCGACGCTTGCGGTCGATACGAACGCCGACCTGGTCGCGCTTGTCGATTTCGAACTCGAGCCACGCACCACGGCTGGGGATGATGCGGCACGAGAAGAGGTCCTTGTCGGTCGTCTTGTCGTCGACGCGCTCGAAGTAGACACCGGGGCTACGGACGAGCTGCGAGACAACAACACGCTCGGTTCCGTTGATGACGAAGGTTCCCTTGGGGGTCATGAGCGGGAAGTCGCCCATGAAGACGGTCTGCGTCTTGATTTCACCCGTCATGTGGTTCATGAACTCTGCTTCGACGTAGAGAGGAGCGGCGTAGGTCTTGCCGCGCTCCTTGCACTCGTCAAGCTCGTACTTCTTTTCTTCGAGGTACGGGTTCGTGAACGACAACTGCATGGTGTCGTTTTCGATCGGCGAGATCTCTTCGAAGATCTCGGTCAGGCCGGAGCGTTCTGCGCCGTCCTCTCCGATGAGCCACTTGAAACTTTCGGTCTGAAGAGCGAGGAGGTCGGGAACGGTGAGAGCATCCGTTACCTTGGCAAACGACACGCGATTCGCGTCGCGTCCGGTCCCCTGAGATTTCTTCTTTACAGCCACAGAATTGTCCTTCACGGGCACAAAGCCCAGATAGTTACGTGTGCGATGGGACGCGCTGGAGAGTTCATTTCCCGCCACTATTTACGGGAATTCGGACATCCACCATTTGATGACCGAGCAGAAAGGAGCGCAACTTGCTACGGTACACGAGTTCCGCGGGTTTGTAAAGTTACAAGTTGGCAACGATTATGGGTGATGTGTCTAGTCCCCTTCAGCGCCGATTGAGCGGTTCCGGTTTGATCGCCGAGATAACGCCCGACCCGTGGCGCAGTGGCGGTTGGACTCTCGACATCGACGGCACTCCCCAGTCACACGTTGACCTTGCCGATCCCACCGCGCTGCACTTTGACTACATCCAGCGCATTGGGCACGTGATTGACAGTGCGTTCCCCGCTGGTCGATCAATCACCGCGTTGCACCTGGGCGCCGGCGCATTGACGGTCCCGCGATATGTCGAAGCGACTCGGCCCAACTCGCGCCAGCAGGTCGTCGAGATCGAACGTGACTTGATTGATTTCGTGCGCGAGCACCTTCCGCTTCCACGAGGCGCATCAATTAGGTGTCGATACGGAGACGCACGCGAAGTAATGGAGGCGTTGCCTGCCGGACTGCACGGACAGGTTGACCTCATTGTTGTTGATGTGTTCCGCGGAGCACGAACCCCCGCACACGTGACGAGTGTCGAGTTTTACGAGTCCGCGCGCGCGCTGCTTTCCCCTGGCGGGATTCTTGTTGCGAACGTGGCCGACGGTCCGCCGCTGACATTCGCCCGCGGCCAACTTGCCACGCTGCGCCATGTTTTCACCAACGCCATTGCGACGGGCGAACAGGGCGTGATTCGCGCAAAACGTTTTGGCAATGTCGTCCTTGTCGCGAGCGCCTCGCCACTGGACTGGTCGGCAAAACTGGCCGGACGTGGACCGCACCCAGCAATCACCGTGTCTGGTTCGGATGCTGCAGAGTGGTCAGCCGCGGGCAAGATCGTCACCGACGTCACGGCAATCGATTCCCCGCCGCCGGCGCGCAACCTCTTTCGCTCATAGCGTCCGTCTCGCGTGTTCGACGGCTCGTCGTTCAGTGAGCCACCTATCGTTGAGCGCGTGGCGGATCTGACCGAAGTGCGATTGATGGCGCAGGAACTCATCGCGATTCATTTGCGGCACGCCCCGGACTCGTGGACCTTCCGTTTCGACAACGCGAAGAAGCGCGGAGGTTTGTGCAACCACACCACGCACACCATCTCGATGTCGAAGTACCTGTGCGAGTTGTGGCCGATGGACGAATGCGAACAGGTCATGTTGCACGAAATCGCCCACGCGCTCGCCCCCAAACATCACCGGCACTCACAGGAGTGGTACGACATCGCGGTGTCGATTGGGTACACCGGAGGCATCACCCACCGCAACGAGATTGCGACGCACCGCGCTACCTGGATCGGCCGATGCCCCGCGGGTCACGAGTACCACCGATTCCGCAAGCCTTATCACCGCAAAGAGTCATGCCCGAAGTGCCACCGCGGCTATTCGGACCGGCACCGAATCGTCTGGGAGTTCCAGGGCTAAGCGGGCTGTTGCTGCGTGATGCAGTGAATCCCGCCACCGCGCGCGAACAACGGCCGGGCGTCGATGAGCTCGACAACTCGGCCCGGGTACGCCTTTTCCAAGATCTCCTTGGCGACTGCGTCGTTCGGGTCATCAAACGCACACAGGATGACGGCGTTGTTGCAGACGTAGTG
>JBJOQU010000120.1:0-2619 GCA_046049745.1 Actinomycetota bacterium
GTGGCTCAGCTCGAGTCCCTTGAGCAGGTCCCACTGGGTGCGCGAGTCGTCGCCACCGTTGCGCTGGTAATCAGCGAGTTGAGCGTCCTTGCGCGCCAATTTATCCGCCGAGAAAGTCTGAAATTTGATGATGTCTGCGCCAGCGGCGTGAGCAACATCAACCATTTCCAGCGCGCGGGCAAGCGAACCGTTGTGGTTCACGCCTGCTTCGGCAATGATCAAGACTCGTTCGCTCATTGCTCTACTTCCCAGAATGCTTTGCGCGGAGGGCGCGGGATCGACTGTCGAACCAACTCTACTAACGCGCGCTTTGCGAACCCTGGTGTGCCGAAGACGCTGGACTCAGATTTGTTCGCGTGACCAGATGCGATGGCGTCGTTGATTGCGGACACGATTTCGGACCGATTTGCGCTGACGGCGGATACGCTCGTCGACAGGGGACGTCCCGACTGGCGCAATCCGACCAACACCGATGGTGTCCCCACGATGGGCGCCTCCAGGACGGTCGACGACGAGTTCCCCACGACGACATCGGCTTCGCGCACCGCCGACAGGTAACCGCGTTGACCGAACGATTCGACGAATGACGAGGTGGTGGGGTTTGCGGCGACAAATGTCGCAATGGCATCTCGGACGACATCAGAACCGATGTCATTGTTTGTTCCCGTAACGATAATTTTCGCGTCAGCGATACTCGCGCACGCCTGCAAGATTTCATCAATCATTTGCGCGGCGGGGCGTTCGTCAAACGCCGCGGGGTGGAAGGTCATCAGGATCGTGCGGTCGCCGAACGAGACGCCAAACGTGTCTTCGATTTCGTCTCTCGACATGAACTCGATCGAGTCGACGATGTCCACAATGGGGGCTCCGAGATTGAAAACCCGCGCTGGGTCCTCGCCCAACTGAATGACGCGCTGGCGGTGCTCGTCCGTCGTGGTGAAGTGTAGATAACTGAGTTTGGTGATCGAGTGGCGAAGGGCATCGTCCATGGCGCCTTCGGTCAGTTCGCCGCCGTGGATGTGGACGACAGGGATCAGCCCGATCGTTGCGGCCGTAGCCATTGCAAACGCCTCGAGTCGATCGCCCAGCACAACCACCATGTCGGGGGACAGACTTGCGAGAGTCTCGGCGAAGGCGCCGATGGCGGCACCCGTGTCATGCGCCATGGCGACGGAATCATCCTGGTCAGACCAAATCGGGACGAGGGCAGCGGGCGTGAACCCAGCCGCAGTGATTTCGGACAGCGTCGAGCCGTGCTGTTCGGAAACGTGGGTACCTGTCGCAATGAGGAGCAGTTCGGTTTCGGTCGAGCCATCAATCTCGGCGCAGAGGCCGCGAAGCAGACCGAAGTCGGCGCGCGTGCCGGTCATCACCGCGATTCGACGGGCCACGAACTTAGTTGACCAATCGCGGAGTACTAGGCAGGCAAATGATAGATGCGTGCAGCATCTCTGCGACCGGAGTGGGCGCAGCGGGAGCGTCGCGGTACGGGCGCTGCTTGTGCAGCAGGTTCCACATTGGGCGCACGAGTAATCGGTTGTCGTGGGCTGCGGTCATTAGTTCATCACGATGTGTGAGATCAGCCGTATCAATCTTCACTGCACACAGCCAGTAATTCGAGGTTGAGCCGACGGGTTCAGTCAAGAACGTTACGCCGGGCACAGCGTTGAATGCCGCCGCGTAGCGGTCTGCAAGTGCGCGCTTGTCGTCAAGGAAACGAGGGAGTTTCTCCAACTGGGCCATGCCTAATGCGGCATTGAGGTTTGGCATGCGATAGTTCCAGCCAACCTCGTCGTGCTCAAATTCCCACTTGTGAGCCAATTTTGCGGTGGTCGTGAGGTGCTTTGCGCGACGACCCAGTTCGTCGTCGTCGGTGACAATCACCCCTCCACCGCCGGTGGTGACGATTTTGTTTCCGTTGAACGAAAAGACACCGAGCAGTCCGAAAGTTCCGGTGTGCTTCGATCCAACGAACGAACCGAGCGACTCGGCAGCGTCCTCGACAACGGGAATCCCGAACTCGTCGGCAATGCGGCAGATTTCTTCAATCTGAGCGGGGTGACCGAGTGTGTGCATGGGGCAAATTGCGCCGATGCGGCGACCAGTTGCAGGGTTGACGAGGTCTTCACCGCGTCGTTCGAAGGTGGACAACACAGTTGCCAGTGCGAGCGGGTCCATGCCCAGTGTCTGTTCTTCACTATCGATGAAGTGAGGCACACCACCCGCGTGCGTGACCGCGTTGGCGGTCGCGATAAATGACAGCGTTGGAATGATGACCTCGTCGCCATCGCGGACACCGGCAAGAACCAGCGCAACTTCGAGTCCGACGGTTCCGTTCGAGACAGCGACGGCGTGTTTTGCGCCAGTGATGTCGCGAATTCGCTCTTCCAATTGGGTGATGAAGACGCCGACCGATGACACAAACGTCGAGTCGAGGCATTCGGCGAGATAGCGGTGTTCGAGCTCGTCGATTTCGGGTTCGTGCAGTGAGACGGGAGCCCCGGAGGTGACGAGTGGAGACCCGCCGATGACCGAGTTGATGGTGTCGACGAACTGCTGACCGGAAAGGCTCATTGCGACCTAGACGGTGTATTCGCTCGGACGGTATCGTGCGAGGTT
>JBJOQU010000121.1:0-6704 GCA_046049745.1 Actinomycetota bacterium
TCGTCGAGAACACCCACTTGACTGCGGTCGAGTACCCGGGGATGAAGGCATCTAAGCGCTTCATCCGCGACCTCAATCCCAAGGTTGTCCTGTATCCAAACCAGTTCTATCTGAACTTCTCGGTGTGGGGCTATTCCAAGGCGTTCCATGTTTTTGTCAGCCATGGCGAATCTGACAAGTCGTACATGTCTCAGAACGGTCTGCGGTACTTCGACTACGTCTACGTCGCGGGAGAAGTTGCCGCAAACAGAATTCGCACAAACATCGGAACAATTGAGGATTCACGGCTCATTCCGGTCGGTCGTCCGCAGTTGTTGGATGAGTTCTCGCCGCGTCCCGACGAGGTACCTGCGGCTGACGGCCGGCAGATCGTCCTGTATGCGCCGACCTGGGAGGGCGGCCTGTTCCAGAATCGCTACGGCTCTGTTCTCAGCCACGGCGAGGCACTCGTCCGCTCGGTGCTCGCGCATCCCGACAAGTTCCAACTGATTTACAAGCCGCACCCGTTCACGGGGTCGATTTTCCCGGACTGGGCGGCCGCAAACGAACGAATCAAGGCGCTTGTCGAGTCTGCGAATGCCGCCGGGGGAGTCCACTATGTGGACTCCAGCCCGTTTGGCTGGCACCTCGATTACGCGGACTTCATGATCACCGACGTGTCGGCGGTCGCGTATGACTGGCTGTCAACCGGAAAGCCGCTGGCAATAACAAAGCCGGTCGAGCCACGGGCAGAGATTTATGAGGACGGCATCCTTGGCGCAGTCGACCTGATTGAGGTCGATGAAGCAGGGTCCATTGCTGAGCGAATCACGGCGGCCCTTGGCGACGAGTCAGCCCAGGAATTCTTCAGCAGCTGGAGTTCGCGTTATTACGCATCGGCCACGAGTCCGGAAACGGGCCGTGAACGGTTCATCGAGGAAACACTTGCGTTGGTCGCGGCTGCCGAGCCGCGCGAGGACCTCAATAACCCCACGACTCGCGCTATCGAAATCATCGGCTTAGGTGAAAATCTTCTGCGAATTGCGAAGCGCAAAATTCTGGGTCGCCGAGCGGTCAAGCTCAAGGCGGCTTTGGCAAAGCGCATCACTCCGCGAAACATCAAACCCAGCGTCAACCTGCTTGCTCTCACGAAGGCAGTTGTGTCTGACGAGTTGCTGTCTATTGCCATCGCTCGCTTCACGCCGACATCCGCCAATGGCAAGGTGCGACTTGTGTTGAACACTCGTCACAACATGATGAAGTTTGGGCTTCGATGGTTCACGGACCCCAAGTTCCGAGCGCTTGTCGATGTCCACTACGCGCCGACGGCCCAACAGGTGTCGAATGTCGTCAAATCGAATGGTGATTCGCATGTTTATTACCTGGGGCACGGGGAAGCCAATCACTTCGGTATTCGTCTGAACGGCTATACCCACGTTCTGTTCGCTCCCGAGTTGCAGGTTCGATTCAAGTCAGACCACAACCTCATCGCTTACAACGAGATTTGGACCAATCAGGTCGACCCGGCAAAGGGCATCGTGAAAGGTGTTCGAAATCCCGGAACGTTCGAATTCCGGCCAATCGGCGCATAACACCGTTTAGTCGTCGAGAGGCGAGCCCGTTTTCTGTGAATACGCGGCACAGACGGTTGCAGGGTCGCCCTCCATCACGATTTGCCCGTCCTGAATCCAAATGACTCGGTTGCAAATGTCGAGAATTGACTTCATCGAGTGGCTGACAAGGAACAACACACCCGCGTCGCGGATTAGTTCGCGCATTTTCGCTTCGCTTTTGAGGCGGAATTCGTGGTCACCAACGGCAAGGGCCTCGTCGATGATGAGAATGTCGTGTTTCTTGGTGGCAGTAATCGCGAACTTGAGACGCTCGACCATTCCCGCGGAATACGTTGACATGGGGAAGTCGATGAAGTCGGCAATTCCAGAGAACTCGACGATTTCATCAAACTTTTCGTGAATTTCTTCGACGGTGTACCCCATCGCGAGACCGCCTAGGATGACGTTCTTGCGCCCAGAGAGTGCGCCGAGCATCGCTGCACCGACACCGAGGAGACTGGGGTTGGAACGAGCGTAAATTGCGCCCTGGACTACGGGAGCAACCTCTGTCAACGCGTTCATGAGCGTCGATTTACCAGATCCATTCGGCCCGATGACGCCGATCGCGTCGCCTTCGTAGACGTTGAGCGAAACGCCGCGCAGCGCGTCGACCTGGCGGATGTTTCCGCGTGCTCGAACCCGGGAACCAGCGCGCGGGGGAACGCGCTTTCCGCTGACGTACACCTCATAGGTGACGTGGACGTTGTCCACGACGATGGCTGGGACGCGTGCGATTGTGGACTTAGGCATTGCGACCGTACCTGTTCTCGGCGCGGAAGAAGTAGAAGAATCCGACGAGGAACGCGACGACCGTCCACGCGATGGCGATTCCCCAGTCGTACAGTGTCGCCGAGTAGCCCGTGACGACGGCGCCGCGAGCGAGCGTGAGGAAGACGTAGATCGGGTTGAGGTGTGCCCACGCCATCAGCCCGAGGGGTCCGAGCAGTTTCTCGACAGACCAGAAAACACCGCTCACGTAGAACGTGATTCGGACGATGAACGGGATGAGTTTGATGATGTCTGATGACTTGACGGTCAATCGAGCCGCAATCATCGTCAAGCCGAAACTGAAAATGAATGCGAGAACGAGTATCGGGATCATCAGCAGCCACGACCAACGGGGCATTTCACCGAAGAACGGGATGATGATGAACATCAATCCGAACATCGGGAGCGATGCGTACAACTGATTGATGACAGTCGTAAATGGCAAAAGGACGCGGGGGAATCGAAGCGCACGAATCATGCCGATGTTCGACGAAATCGACTTTGCGCCCGTTGCGAAGGCGCCGGTAATGAAGCGGAAGATTGTGATGCCCGCGACGAGGTAGGGGATGAAATTGTCCGGACGGGAATCACCCAAAATGACGCCAAAGATCAGGCCGTAAATGCCGATCTGGATTCCCGGAACGAGGAGAACCCACGCCTTTCCGAGGCGGTTGCGGGCGTTTGCTGAATCCAGCGAGTAGCGCGCGTAAACGAACGCGAACGAGCGGCGGTTCCAGGCGTCCTTGAGGTACGGAATCAGCCTTGGGCGACTTCCCAACTTGCGCAGACCATTGTCCGCGGCAAATTGAGCAAGGTCGGTAGACATGACTGCAATCCTACCGTTCGGGGCTTGTACCAGCGGGAATTCCCTAGTAGCGGCTGATGTCAACCGGGCGCTGCGGGGCGTAGAACGCGTGGGGGTTTTTGGCGACGGGAACCGCATCCAGTCGTGCGCCAAGGTCAGCAGGGTTCTCGATGAACTCAGCACCACCGGCTTCGACGAGTGATTGCGCAATCTCCCACCCTGAGATACCGACAACGGCAACCTTCTTGCCAAGTCCGGCGGCCTCGAACAAGGTAGTCGAATTGACTCCGATGACCCATTCGGATTCGGCAATCAGGGTCAGTGCGCCCTGGGTCTTCTCAACGAATGTGATATTTGTCACCGACGGCATGTTCGCCATCTGCTCGATCTGCGCGTCAAGGTTCTCGCGTGGGTGCCCTTTGTACACGAACGTCTTGTCTGGGTGAGCGATCGCGCAGGCGAGCGTTGCCGCGAAAAGGCGTGCGGTGTTGTCGGGGGAGCTCATGACCGCGACCTGACCGGGCACAACGGTGTGTGACGCGTTACGGATTTCCTCGAAGCTGTTGAGCGCACCGACGATGACCGGTGTGGTCCGGGTCGCGAAGTCAATTCCGCGAACCCAATTGTCGCCCCAGGCCCAGTATTCGTCGGGAACGTTGTCGATAGCGACACCGGCTGGCCAGTTGTGCATGGGGTGGAAGGCGGAAACCGATCCGTGCTGCAATTCGACAAAACGGGCACCGGCGCGGCGGGCTCCGCCGTAAAGCCCTTGCGTCAGCGGCGCAACGACGAACACGGTTGACACGTTCTCGGCGCGGAACAGCAGGTTGTACCCCCACGCTGCGCACAAGTACCGGCGAAGTCGGAAAAGCGGGTAGGTCGCCCAGTTCCCGGTCAGTTCCATGCTGAAACGGTCCCTAAACGCGTCGAAGATTGCTTGATACGTGGCCGCATCCGCATCAGTGAACTTGCGGGCTATCCAGCGATTGGCGATTCGTCGGAATGCCTTTGCGAAGAACCAGGCAAGTTCTGAACGATTGACGAGGCCGGGAACGGTCTTGTCGTATTCGCCAACACCGATCGTGATGGCGCGGTCTCCGAACTGTCGCAGTGTTTCGTTCGAGAATGCGTCTACACCGCTCGCGTCACGGCGATAAAACGGAAAAAACACAACTTTCGTCTTCTCGGCGGGGATGAACGGCGTGATTCGGCGCAGAAGTCGCCAACCCAAGCGAATCGGGTTTGCAATTGAGACGAGATACCAACCGGCGCTCATGAGCCGTTTGCGGTTGACGGGCTCTTTCTCGATGCGCTGTTTGGACGCCTCCAGCGCACCCGCCATGCGGACGATGTTCTGGAAGAAGTAATACCGAATGATGGGCCAGGCTTGTACTCCGCCGATTCGCCAATCGAAAAGGTTGAGGTCGTCCTCCATCGTTCGAAGGAACGAGAATACTTCTTCGATAGTCGCCGTCGGCTGTGCGCTGGCCTGGTCGTTCATCGCGAGTTACTCGCCTCGACGAGTGAGGAGGAATTCAACGACGTCGTAATCGAGTTCACTGTCGATGTCGAGTGAACGCTCTGGTGGCATTTCAAACAAGCGCGTGGTGGGGAAAAACACTTTCTGCCCGTTGAGAAGCGATTCCCGCTTCCACACGTAGACCGAACCGTTCATGTCGAACGTTCGCGGTGCGTCTTGGCGACGCAGTACCTCGGCCGGTAACTTCTTTGCGACATCGACGAATCCGTCTGGGTTTTCTTCGACGAGGTTGAAGTACGGAGACCGATGAGCCAGCGCACCTGTAATCACGGACTCTGCACCGGTGTTCTCAAACAACTCGACTGCACCGATGATGTCTGACGGCAAACGCAAGGGAGAGGTCGCGTCGAGGTCGACGCAGACGTCATACGTTTCGCCGAAGTGATCTTCGACGCTTCGAACCGCGTGTGCGATGGCGGGAACTTTGCCCGATTCGTCCGTGGCGAGTTCAGCAGGTCGGGTAATCGCCAAATCCGCGCCCCACTCGAGAGCGAAATCGAGAACTTCGGGAGCGTCGGATGAAATCGCGATTCGGTCGAACAGCCCCGTAGCGCGGGCTTGAGCGAGTGAGTGTGCAAACAACGGCTTACCGGCGATGACACGCCAGTTCTTGCCGGGGACTCCTTTGGAGCCGCCGCGGACACAAATCGTGCAGACCTTCATCGCCTATTTCCTCACGGTCGTTCCGTCGAGCCAGTCGCCCACGTTCGATCGCGCGTCCTCGAGGTCGTCGTGGCGGCCGATATCGAGCCACGATTCGAACACGGGGAAAGCGACGACGGGGGACCCGTTGTCCGAAATCGCGGTGAGCAAGCTAGGCATGTCAAAGTATGAGTTCTCGGGAACCAAATCCAGCGCCGAGGGGTCGAGCACGTAGATTCCGGCAGAGACCAGCGATGAATGCGTCGGCTTCTCCGAGATTGATTCAACGATGTTGCCCTCGACGTTGACAACACCGTAAGGGATCTGGAAGCTGTATTCGCGAACGCACAACGTTGCGGATGCGCCCGACTTGTTGTGCGATCGAACGGCGTCGGAAAGGTCGCAATTGGTGAGCAGATCGCCGTTCATGACGAGGAACGATTCGGTCAACTCGTCCTTCAACTGGCCCAGAGCGCCGGCAGTCCCCATCGGCTTGTCTTCGTGGACGTATGTGACGTCAAGCCCAAGCCAGGAACCATCCTTGACGTGCTCTTCGATGATTTCGGCAAGGTAATTGACCGAAATGAAAATCTTGCGGAATCCCTGCGCGTGAAGTTTCCGCAGGATGATTTCGATGATGGGGGTTTCGCCGATTGTCAGCATCGGCTTGGGGACGTTGAATGTCAGCGGGTGAAGGCGAACGCCCTTTCCGCCAGCCATGAGGACGACCGGTGTTGTCAACGGTTCGACCTCAACCTTTTCTGAATCCGACAGTAAACCGACGACAACCTGGGATCCATCGACGACAGGAACAAGGTGGATGTTCGTCGAATCGGCGTCCTTGAGGACATCCGCCATTGACTGGCCAACTGAAGCGATGGTGGGGGTGGTGTTCACGACCTCCGTAATTGTGGCGTCCAGCGAAACACCGCGAAGCAATCCACGCCGAATGTCCCCGTCCGACACAGTTCCGACTAGTCGTCCGCCCGCATCGACGACAACGGCAAGTTGACGTGCTCCGGCATCGATTGCCGCGATTGCATCACGAAGAGTGGCGTCACTCGTCACGGTCATTGCGGAAAAGTCGGTGATCATGACTGTCCTTTCGTGGCGATGACGCGAGCGGGGACTCCGACGACGGTGTCTCCTGCTGAAACGTTAGCGAGGACCACGGCCCCGGCGCCGACGATACCGCCCGCGCCGATTGTAATTCCCTGGACTACCGTGGCGCCTGCACCGATGTGAGCGGCCGAACCGACGACGCTTGCGCCGCACACCACCGCCCCAGGTGCGATGTGGGCGCTCTCGCCAACCGTGACGTGGTGCTCAACAATCGCGCCTGAGTTGATGATGGCGT
>JBJOQU010000122.1:0-4436 GCA_046049745.1 Actinomycetota bacterium
ATGGTTCCGAGTTCGGCGATGATTCCCGTGAACATCTAGTGGGCCTCCCGCGCGGTGATGACGATGTCGCCACCGAGGTGCTTGGTGTCCAGAACGGTGAGACGGCGACCTTCGGCCAGCGTGTTGATTCCCAGATCTCCCGTTGAGGTGCGGTCTCCGCCGAGGAGCATCGGTGCGATGCAGACGACATATTCGTCGACGAGTCCTTCGCGGATAAACGAGTTCAACAAACCAGGGCCGCCCTCGAGGAAGAGGCTGCGCACGCCGATGCCGTAGAGGCGTTCGAGGATTTCCTTCAAGTCACCCGATTCCTGCAGCACGCCGCGAGGGTGACCCCACAGGCTTGAGCCAGCGGGGAGGTCACGAGATCCGATCACGACGGGCAGTGGCTGGTTGGGGAACAAGTTCCCGTCCGGTGTGCGTGCGGTCAGGCTGGGGTTGTCTGTCAGCGCGGTTCCGGTTCCTACCGCGATGGTGTCGTGCTGCGAGCGCAACAAGTGAATGTATTCACGTGATTCGGCCGATGTAATCCATTGGCTCGTTCCGTCTGATGCGGCGGTGCGGCCGTCAAGAGTCGATCCCCACTTGGCGGTGACCCAGGGACGTCCGAGACGGTTCGCGGTCAACCAACGCTGGACGAGCTCTTCGCCAACCTTGGGGAGTACACCCGCGATAACTTCAATGCCTGCTGCGCGAAGCGTGTCGGCGCCGCCACCTGCGGCGACTCCGGGATCCTGCTGCGAATAGACGACGCGCGAAACGCCAGCGGCAATGAGCGCCTGGGCACACGGTCCGGTGCGCCCGGTGTGGTTGCAGGGCTCAAGCGTGACAACGGCAGTCAGGCCGGTTGCGTCTTCGACCTTCGACAGCGCGTCGACCTCGGCGTGGGGCGTTCCCGCTCCGCGGTGCCACCCTTCGGCAACAATCGTTCCGCTCGCGTCGAGCAGGACGCAGCCAACTTGGGGGTTCTCACCGGTTCGAGGCCCGCGCAGGGCAAGTTCAGCGGCGCGACGCACAGCGTCGTCATATGGTGTGGTCATCTCGGACTCCTTCTGAGCAAAGTCCGGGGATGCGACAAGAGGTCGCGAACTGCCCGTCAGATAACGGTCAGCCCATCGTGCATCCTCCCATCCGGACTTTAACCGTCGGTTTCGGAATTTCACCGAATCAACCGCGTGGTCGAAACCACCCGGGTCGCGGACTTTAACCGCCGGCTCAGATTTTCACTGACCCCGGAGCACGTGCTCTCTTCAATGGTAGCCCGATTCCGCGCACAGCGGTAGTCCTTGACCCATGAATACACTGTGAACATGCGTGAAGTTGTTGTCGCCCTCGACTGCGGTACGACGTCGACCCGCGCCATAGTCTTTGATCGCCGAGGTTTGCCGCGGGGAACCGTTCAACGGGAACACCGACAAATCTTCCCGCAGCCAGGATGGGTCGAGCACGACCCGATGGAGCTCCTCCACAACGCGATCGACGTCCTCAACCGTGTTGTAGAGGAATGTGGTCTTGATGCAACGGACGTCGCGTCCGTCGGCATCACGAACCAACGCGAAACCGCGATTATCTGGAATCGGCTCACCGGTTTGCCGATCGCCAACGCCATTGTGTGGCAAGACACCCGAACGCAGCACCGCGTGGATGCTTTGGCTGCCGATCGCGGGGCTCAGAGGTTCGTCAATCAGACTGGACTTCCGCTCGCAACCTATTTTTCAGCGACCAAGTTCGCCGAAATTCTCGACTCTGTTCCTGGCGCGCGCGACGCGGCGTCGGCCGGGGATCTGCTTGCGGGGACCGTTGACTCGTGGATCGTGTGGCACCTGACGGGTGGCGTTGATGGCGGAATTCACGCCACGGATGTGACCAACGCGTCACGAACGATGCTGATGGACATCGAGTCCTTGACATGGGACGCACAATTGTGCGCTGCGTTCGATGTGCCCATCAAAATGCTTCCCACGATTCACCCCTCTGGACACATTTTCGGCGAGATTGTCGCTGCACCGAGCCTGCGTGGGGTTTCCATCGCCGGAGTGATCGGTGACCAACAGTCGGCAACGTTCGGCCAAGCTGCTTTTCGGGCGGGCGAGGCGAAAAACACCTACGGAACTGGCAATTTCCTCATCGTTGCCACCGGCGAGACGCTGGTGCGGTCAACCCGCGGGCTCCTCACGACCGTTGCGTTTCAGCGTGACGGAGAGCCCGCCAGGTACGCGCTCGAAGGCTCAGTGGCTGTGTCGGGGTCGCTCATTCAATGGTTGCGCGACAACCTTGGCCTGATCGCCGCCTCAGCGGACATCGAGGCGCTGGCCACATCGGTCCCCGATAACGGCGGAGTTGTCGTCGTCCCCGCGTTCAGCGGCCTTTTTGCCCCATATTGGCGACCCGATGCGCGGGGGATCATCGCGGGCCTCACCCGGTTCTCGACCAAGGCGCACATCGCGCGCGCTGCTCTGGAATCGGTCGCCTTCCAGTCGCGAGACGTCATCGCGGCGGCCGCCGGCGATGCGGGTGTGGTTCTCGAGTCGCTCAAGGTCGACGGGGGAATGGTTGCCAACGACTTCCTCATGCAATTCCAGGCCGACATCACGGGCGTTCCCGTTGTTCGACCCGTCGTCACAGAGACAACGGCGCTTGGCGCGGCATTTGTTGCCGGGCTCACCGTCGGGCTGTGGGCGAGTGAAGACGAGATCCGAGCGCTCTGGGCGGAAGACCGCCGATTCGAACCGTCGATGGAACCGGCAGAGCGTGACCGATTGCTTGCCGAGTGGGCAAAGGGCGTGGCTCGCTCGCTCGATTGGGTTTAACCGCGGGGCAAGAAGCCGACCGCGTCGTAGACGCGTGCCAAAGTCGCCTCGGCGATGTCGTTCGCACGAGCGGCGTTGATCGCCAACATGCGGTCGAGTTCTGCGGGGTCAGCCAGAAGCTCAAGAGCACGGGCACGAATCGGCTCAAACTCGGCGACGACGGCATCGGCCACAGCCCCCTTGAGATCACCGTATCCCTTGCCGTTAAATTCGTTCTCGAGAGCGGGGACTGATGTTCCCGTCAGCAGCGCAAGGATACCCAGAAGGTTGCTCACCCCTGGCTTGGCAACGGTGTCGAATCGAATGTCTCGGTCCATATCTGTCACCGCCGATTTGATTTTCTTTGCCGTGACGGATGGTTCGTCGAGAAGCCAAATGATTCCCTGAGGCGATTCTCCCGACTTCGACATCTTCGAGTTGGGGTTCTGCAGGTCGTATACCTTCGCCGATTCCTTGAGGATTCGAACTTCAGGAACGGTCAACGCGTCGCCGAAGCGCGAGTTGAACCGCATCGCGATGTCGCGCGTCAACTCAATGTGTTGGCGCTGGTCTTCGCCAACGGGGACGACGTTCGCGTCGTACAACAAAATGTCAGCAGCCTGAAGGATTGGGTACGTGAACAACCCGACACTTGCCGAGTCGGCACCCTGCTTCGCTGACTTGTCCTTGAACTGGGTCATTCGGGAAGCTTCACCGAATCCCGTGATGGTGTTGAACACCCAGGCCAGTTGCGCGTGCGCGGGAACGTGAGACTGTACAAAGAGGGTTGAATTGTCGGGGTCGATTCCCGCCGCGATGTACTGCGCCGCCGTACGACGAGTGTTTTCGCGCAACTTCGCGGGATCCTGTGGGACCGTGATCGCGTGAAGGTCGACAACGCAAAACACCGCATCGTGTGTCGCCTGCATGTCTCGCCATTGCAACAGCGCGCCGGCGTAGTTGCCGAGGTGAAGCGATTCGGCACTGGGCTGCATTCCCGAAAACAGGCGAGGCGAAGTCATGGGGTCCTTAAATCTCGTAATCGATCACAACGGGGGCGTGGTCACTCCAGCGAGTATCCCACGAGCCTGCCTTGTCGATTGTGTAGTTCAGCGCCGTCGACGCGAAAGCCGGGGAGGCGAGGTGATAGTCAATGCGCCAGCCCGTATCGGTGTCGAATGCTTGACCGCGCTGACTCCACCAGGTGTAAGGCCCAGGAATTTCTCCGGCAAAGCGGCGTCCCAGATCGACCCATCCCAATCCGGCACCGGCGTTGTAGTTCTCGTCGTCTTCCGCGCCAACGATCCTGTCGAAATAGGCGCGTTCAGCGGGAAGGAACCCCGCGTTCTTGACGTTCCCCTTCCAATTCTTGATATCTAGCGTGCGATGACCGACATTGAGGTCGCCCACAATCAGGGCGAGCGCGCCATTGCGACCCAGTTGGGCCATCCGCGATTCCATCGCATCCAAGAACTTGTACTTCTCGACCTGCTTGGGGGTGTCAACCTCGCCCGAGTGCACGTACACGCTCACGACGGTGACGACCTTGTCTCCGATTCGGAAATCCGCTTCGAGCCAACGGCCCGCGCTGTCAAAATCGTCCGGGCCAAGAGCGGTGCGCACCGCGAGGGGTTGATCCCGCGACAC
>JBJOQU010000123.1:0-6174 GCA_046049745.1 Actinomycetota bacterium
CTCACGCCCCCGAAACCACGGAAGGATTCAGGAAGGGTCCCGTCGAGCGCGTCGACGTAGACAAACGCGTTGGCACAGAGCGTGTCGGTGTCGCCGCAGTACGCGGTGACCGAAATCGAACCACCCTCGCTCAACTCGAAGTTGATGTTCGTGGAAGTGACTCCGCCTGAAACAGAAACCGACGACGACTGTTCGCGACGGGTTCCGTTCGGGTGCCATTCGGGTTGGAGGCCCGTTTCACTGAATTCGGGGTCAGCGACCACGTAATAAGTGCCGGGTTCGAGCCCGGTGATTTCGTAGAACCCGTCGGAATCGGTTTCGGCGGAAGCGACACTTGACCACGACCACCCATTGAAGGCAAACGCCGACACGAGGATTCCCTCGAGACCTGCGCCGGATACGTCCTCGGGCCACACGGTTCCCGAAATGGCGCCTGCTTCGACGATGGTCGACTCGTCCAGAACGCGGTACTGGTCTTCAACGAGATCAAAAGTATCGGCAAACTGGTAGTCGGACGCGCCTCCGAGGCACGAATCAATGTATCCCGCCTTAGTGAAGCACACGGTGAAGGTGCCCTCGGGCAGACTGGTGATGACGTAACGCCCGAGATTATCGGTGGTGTTGCTGGAAACGGTGTCGCCATCGAGGGTGATTACGTCAACGTTGGCACCAGCGACAGCGTCGCCGTTGTCGTCGACGACAGTTCCCTCGACAGACGCTGTCCCGGTTGGGGGTGCGGGGTCACCGATGGTGACCGTGACATAGGCGCCCATTGAATCGGTGACAGTGATGACTTCAGCGTCGGCAAAATCCACCACGTTGTTGTAAAAACCCAAATCTGCGTAGTCGCTGCCCATCAATGCGAGCTTGTAATCACCCACGAACGCCATCGGAAGGCTGTAGGCGCCGTCGGCATCGGTGACGTCTTGTGCCGCAGGGACGTTGTCGCTGTTTGCGTTGTACGCGTAAACGGTGACACCCTCCATCGGGTTGTCGTCCACGTCTAAAACGACTCCGTGGATGGTCTGGGGGTAACCCGGGTCTGGCAACTGTGAACCTCGGCCGATCGACGGTTGGCTATCCCCAGGAATTGCCGCCGTTGACGGAAGCGCGACGAGTCCGCTGAACAAGGTCGCGAGAACGGTGATGATTCCGAGCAGTCCGGAACCGACGCGACCGCGAGTGGGGATGGAGGTCATAATGAATCCTTCGAATAGGCGTAGAGGGATAGCGTATCTAGTCTTGACATGAATAGATAGTGGAGGAATCCCTGTGACGAACCGACCTCGCAGACCCGCACCCGTTGAATCGCACGTGTTCGATCGGTACGCGAGCGGCGTCGACCCAGCTGTGTCGCTGCAAATCGCGCACGACACGGCTTCTGCGTTAGTTCGGCGAATTCGTGAGTCGGATGACCCCGCGGTTCTGGAACGGCTTCTTGCGTACACCTCGGATCACGGCGTTGGCGAACTTGCCGAGTTGTGGTCTGCCGCTCCGGCACATTCGTTGCCCGGCGCGCTGTGGCGCTTGTATGTCATTCACGCAAGTATCGTCGCGGACGAAGGATTTGCCGCGAGTGCATATGACGCGGGAGCGGCGTTAGAGGCAACCGCCGATGTCGTGGTGGCCGGGGCGCCTCAGCCGACCAGCCCTGCCGACATTCGGGTGCTCGCGGACGAGATCTTGCACGGCGCATTCCGCGGTGACATTGGTGACGCACTCGATCGTGCCGCTGCTTACTGCCGCATCGAAGCACGCGGTGTCACCGACATTATTGGACAATCGGAATTAGGCAACAGCGCGTTGCTGCAACGTGCGCTCACGCTCACAGACTTTGCGACAGATCTTGCCGCGTGTGCAAAACTCGACCGCTCAGGCCAGTTGCTCTAAAGGGAATAAGTCCCGCGGCGCGGTGGTTACACTAAACGTGTCGGGTCGCGCGGATACCCCGGGTCCCAACTTAAACCGCCGCTGCGAGTGGCCACGTGCCGAGAGGCGTAACCCGCGGCCCGACACCCTACGGGGCTTCGTGGTACTCGACCGAGACGATGTGCGGTCCGTTCGCGGTGATCGCAATGTGGAACACGGAAAAGTCCCCTGTGCTCGGTGAAGCCGCGCGCCGGATCACCGAATCGACGTCAGCACCGGTTTGTGCGACGAGTTCCGACACCAACTGTGGGATGACGGGCCCGTGCGAACACAGCACGACCGCCTTGCCCTTGTCGAGTCGACGCTCGATCACTGCCCGGGCATTCCCACCGTCTGCCGACCAACGCTCTTGAGAGAGCTTCGTCGACTCCTTCACGCGAACTCCCGACTTGGTGGCCAACGGCGTAATCGTCTGAATACACCGCGTCGCGGTGGACGTGTAAATGCCGACTGGCTGGTAGGCGGCGAGACCCCCGGCGATGTTCCGCGCCTGGTCTTGACCGCGGTGCAACAGTGGGCGCTGCGAATCCGGTCCGTCCCAACTTGTTGCGGGAACTGCCTTGCCGTGACGAACGATGACAATCGGGAATGTATGCGCCAGTTTAGCGGCGTGCATGTCCGCGAACGCGTTGACCAATCCAACGTCGTGCGAATACGACAGTTTTTCGCGGGCTGCGGCGATGGTCATCCATTCGAGTGCATAAATCTCGTTGTTGGACTTGAACGGGGACCGTTCCGCGGCGGTCGGGTCAACTTCTGCGGTCCAATAGTGGACCTCTTTGCGCTTGCCGTTGTTCGGCATGACGTAATCAACCATCCCGAGGAACGGTCCCAGCCCCACGCGAAGTCCGGTCTCCTCGCGGATTTCGCGAACGGCCGTCTCGGGCAACGTCTCGCCTGGGTCGACCTTTCCCTTGGGAATCGAGATGTCCTTGTGCTGCGTGCGGTGCACGACGAGGATCTTGAGTTCCTTGTCGACGACCTTCCACAAAACTGCACCAGCGGCATAAACCGTGTCGTGTGCCATCAGCGCGATGTTCCGTTTTTGTTGCGCACTTCCGCTTCCTTCATCATCGTGTTCTGCACATCCATCAACGGTTCGCCGTGAGACGTGTGCCGGTCCCAGTGTCCCTCACTGGTCAGTATCCACGATGACGCATCGTCGGACATGTGGAGATCGAACAGGCGTGAAATGCGGGCGAGGTGCTCCTCGGCTTCAAGGCGCACGAGCACCTCGACGCGGCGGTCAAGGTTGCGATGCATGAGGTCAGAACTTCCGATGTACACCGCTTGGCGCCCGCCGTTGTGGAACGAATAGATCCGCGAGTGTTCGAGGTATCGACCGAGAACGCTTCGCACGCGAATGTTCTCCGAGAGACCGGGGACTCCGGGGATGAGCGAACAAATCCCGCGAACGCTGACGTCGATCGGGACTCCGGCGCGACTTGCTCGATACAGGGCGTCAATGAGCGCTTCATCGACGAGCGAGTTGACCTTGAAACGGATGCCCGACGGTTCTCCGGCGAGCGCCGCGTCTGTTTCGCGCGCAATGAGTTTCAAGAGCCCAGCACGCAAATAGCGCGGCGCGACGAGAAGGCGTTTGAACTTCTTTTCAATCGCGTAACCGCTCAGTTCGTTGAACAAGCGCGTCAGTTCAGCGCCGACTTCGTGCGAATTGGTGAAGAGCCCGAGGTCTTCATAGATGCGGCTGGTTTTGGGATTGTAGTTTCCCGTGCCGATGTGCGAGTAGTACGACAGTTCGCCGTTGTTCTCACGGCGCACCACCTGCGTCAGCTTGCAGTGGGTCTTGAGTCCCACCAGCCCGTAAACGACGTGAACGCCGGCTTTTTCGAGTTGACGAGCCCATGAGATGTTGTTCCGCTCGTCGAACCGCGCCTTGACCTCAACCAATGCCAGAACGGCCTTGCCCGATTCGGCTGCGGTGATCAACGACCTGACAATGGGCGAATCACCCGACGTGCGATACAGCGTTTGCTTGATAGCGAGAACGTTGGGGTCAGTCGCGGCCTGTTCGATGAACGCCTGCACGCTCGTCGCAAACGATTCGTAAGGGTGGTGGACGAGAACCTCGCCGTCGCGCATGGCCGCGAACAGGTCGGACGGAGTGTTCGGCTCGTGAGAGTGAAACGGTGCCACCGTTGTCGGGACGTGCTTGGGGAATTTGAGATCAGTGCGCGGAAGCCCCGAAATCTGGAACATCTCGTTGAGCCCGAGGGTACCGGGAAGTCGATAGACCTCGTTCGATTCCATGCCCAGTTCACGCACGAGGAAGTTCAGCGTCACACCGTCCATGTCGTCCGAGATCTCGAGGCGAATCGGCGCACCGAAACGTCGGCGAGAAAGACCCGCCTCGAGCGCCTTGATGAGGTTCTCGCTCTCGTCCTCGTCCAGTTCGAGATCTTCGTTTCGCGTCACGCGGAAGTTGTGGTGGTCGAGAATCTCCATGCCAGGGAACAGTGCGGCAAGGTGGTTCGCGATGAGATCTTCCAGGGGGATGAACCGCAATTGTCCCCTGCCGTTGTCACGCAGTTCGACGAAGCGGGGGAGAATCGCCGGAACCTTCACGCGGGCGAAGTTTTCGTCGCCCGACTTCGGGTTGCGCACACGTACCGCAAGGTTGAGCGACAAACCCGAGATGTAGGGGAACGGGTGTGCGGGGTCAACGGCCAGCGGGGTTAGCACGGGGAAAATCGTCGAGAAGAAGAGTTCGTCCGTTTGAGCGCGATCGTTTTCGCTGAGCGTCGCCATCGTGACGATTTCAATGTTGCTGTCGCGAAGAGCGGGCATAATGATGTCCCGCGCCAGAGTCGCGTGCCGCATCTGCAGTTGCTGGGCCGTTGCGTGGATGGACTGCAGAACATCGGCCGGGAGGCGCCCGATGTTCGTCGGCTTCGCGATTCCCGTTTCGATTCGACGCTTGAGCCCAGCCACGCGAACCATGAAGAATTCGTCGAGATTGTTGGCGAAGATCGCAAGGAAGTTAACGCGTTCGAGAAGCGGGACCGTGGGGTCCTCGGCAAGTTCCAGCACGCGGCGGTTGAACGAAAGCCAGGACAATTCCCGGTCGAGATAGCGTTGATCGGGCAGCGACGCATCAAGGCCTTGGACGGGGTCTACCCAGTCGTCCTCGAGGTCATCGTCGATCGCATCGCGGTGCGCGTTGTCGTCGCTCATTCGTCACCACCGTTCGGAGCAAATCGGTAACCGACGTTACGGACGGTGCCGATGACCGACTCATGGTCTCCCAGTTTGGCGCGTAATCGTCGAACGTGGACATCAACCGTTCGTGTGCCACCGAAATAGTCGTAACCCCACACCTCGGACAGCAACTGTTCACGGCTATACACGCGGCCAGGGTTCGCCACGAGGAATCTCAATAACTCAAATTCCTTGAACGTTAGGTCGAGTGCGCGGCCGCCGACATTCGCTTGGTAACTCGACTCATCAATCGAGACACCCGAGTGGGAAAGGCCAGTCGAGGTCGCGGGCTGGTGGGTCGAAATCGCGAGTCGAATTCGTGCGTCGACCTCGGCGAGACTCGTCGTTGGCATCAAAAAGTCAGTGATTCCCCACGACGCATCGATCACGGGAAGAGCAGTGTCGCGAAGAGCGAGCAAGACGGGCACGGGCACCTGGGCAGAGGCCAGAACGGACGCCATCGACTTTGCGGCGACCAAGTCCGTCACGCCGTCGATGATGATGACGTTGGCGTCGCCGTTGTTTGCGATCGATTGAGCCGTCAGAGGTGCAATGACGGTTTGGTGCGGAAGCAACGCGAGAGCGGGAATTGGCGCATCAGAGGCGTTGGTCAAGACCAATAGTCGAGCCATTTCCGCCTCCCTCCACGCCGGTTTTCAGTTTAGGGCGTTTAGAGTGGGCGTATGCCCCGCAGGTTTGCCACCGCCCTTCCGTCCTGGGTGATTGCCCTCATCGGGTCTGTTTGGGCCGTCATCACCCCGGGCCCCGAGTGGCCGGGCACGATTTCTGTTGCACTCGGCGCCTCGATCGTGGTGTCCTTCATTGTCCAGTTGTCCATCCAACGCAAAGAAGGACTCGTCAACCGACTAGCGTTCACGACGAGCGGGTCACTACTAATCGCAGCTGTCGGAGTGGTGGTTGCCTGGCTCACCCACGGCGTAGGCTAGAACCATGATTTTGGCTCTCGAGATCTTCTTCCTCTCTCTTCTGGGACTGGCGACCGTCGGTATCGGCATCGCCTCACTG
>JBJOQU010000124.1:0-10884 GCA_046049745.1 Actinomycetota bacterium
TCTGGGTGAGGCATGAGCCCGACGACGTTGCCACGGGCGTTGCGAAGTCCCGCGATGTCGTTCAGCGAACCGTTCGGGTTGACGTCGAGGTAGCGGAACGCCACGAGTCCGTCACCTTCCAACTGCTTGAGCGTCTCGTCGTCGGCGATGAAACCACCTTCGCCGTTCTTCAACGGGATGGTGATCTCTTGGCCGACCGTGTACTTGTTTGTCCACGCCGTGTCGACGTTTTCGACGCGCAGCTTCTGATCGCGGCGGATGAACGTTCCGTGATCGTTGCGAATCAGGCCGCCGGCAAGCAAGTGTGCTTCGACGAGGACCTGGAAACCGTTGCAAATCCCGAGGACGGGCATTCCCTTGTTCGCCGCATCGATGACCTCGCTCATGATGGGCGAATGTGCTGCGATGGCACCACAACGCAAATAGTCACCGTACGAAAAACCGCCGGGAAGCACGATTGCGTCGACGCCCCCCAGGTCGTGGTCACCGTGCCAGAGCGGAACGGCGTCGCCGCCGGCGAGAGTGATGGCGCGCAGTGCGTCGCGGTCGTCAAGCGAGCCGGGGAAAGTGATAACTCCGACGCGCATCGGTTAGTCCGCCACGCGAATCGAGACGACGTCTTCGATGACCTCGTTCGACAGGACGTCCTTGGCGATTTCACCGATGTGTTCCAGTAGCGCGGGAGTGACGTCACCGTCGATTGTCAGTTCGAAGCGCTTTCCAATACGAACGTCAGTAATCTCACCGTCGCCGAATCGTTGAAGTGCACGAGCCGTTGCTTTCCCTGCGGGGTCCAGCAGGACCTCTTTCGGCATTACGTCAACGATCACTGTGGCCACGCGCGCTCCTCGAAATGTCTCCTGGGTGACCCCAGTCTATAAGCCGAGCAGGCGCCGACTCCCTAGCGGCTCTGCTGGGGAAGTTCACCCCGTTCGACAAATTCCTCGACGACGATCTGCGCCCAGAGGTCGTATCCGATTGGACTCGGGTGGAATCCGTCGCGTGCAAAGAAATCGTCCGGGTACGCCGTCGGCGGTCGACGCATCGCAATGCGGTCTTCATTTTCGAGGCGCAGTCGGGTCGTTCGTTCGATTCCCTGCGCGATTCGATACAGGGTCGAGCGAAGTGGTTCGGGCAAACGCGTGAAACGGAAAAACGCGGGAAGGCTCGACAGCGCAATCGCCGCGTGAGGGTTGGCCTCGCGCAATGCGCGGGCGATGTGAACGAGATTGCGAGCCGCGATCCGACGATTACGGACACCCAGAGCGTCGTTTGCGCCGAGCGAAACGTAGACGACGTCAGCAGGATGGGCGACGGCTTCGGCGAGGTAATCGCGAATGAATTCGTCGCTACGGTGACCATTCTGACCGATTGCGCGCCAGTGGGCTCCGCGACCGGTTGCGACCGACGTGTGGTGCGCGATTCGCGCAGCAAGCATTTCATCGCGCTCATTGACGCCGCACCCGGCAGCGGTCGAGTCGCCGACGACAAGTACGCGAAGAGGGTCGGGCCCCGCGACGGTCCCCTCCCATGGCATCGGCGCATCAGGAAGACGGGCGACGGTGATTTTCTTGTTGATGCCGATGGCGAGCGCGGGGATGAAGTCCAGCCCGCTCATCAGTCGCGGGAATCGGAACTCAAGCGTGAGCGGCCAGCTCGTCTCCGAGTCCGCACCGGTCACAAAACGTCGTGGCACAATCAATCTCCTGCTGTGATTCGAACGACGTTTCCCCACGGGTCATCGACCTCGATCGAAGTGCCGTCGTTCCTCAGAATGTACCCCTCAAAGTCGAGGCGCTCCGTCAGCACACCGACATCGTCCGCGGTCGGCAGGGCGATTTCGACAAGCCCGAGACCGAGAGCGGGCTGGCGCACTCCGGCGCCGCGGGAGCGCCAAATGTTCATCGCCATGTGGTGGTGGTATCCGCCGGCGGACACAAACAGCGCCTGCTTGTTCCAGTCGAATGTCTGGTCAAACCCGATGTGGTCGACATAAAACTCGCGGGCAATCGTCGTGTCCCCGACGGACAGGTGAACGTGACCAACGGTGACCGGGGCATTCCCGTGTGCGGCAAACGACACCTCTGTGGCGTGCTGTCGGATGAACTCGTTGGGGTCGAGGTGCAGCGTGTCCATCTGGATCTGTCCGTTGTCGATCGTCCAGGTGTCGCGCGGACGATCCCAATACAGTTCGACGCCGTTTCCCTCCGGGTCGTTGAAATAAAACGCCTCGGATACAAGGTGATCGGCCGACCCGGTAAACGCTTCGGGGAACGCTTGGCCGGTGTGAATCAGAGCGGCGGCGAGTGCCGCCTTGTCCTCAAACAAAATTGCGGTGTGAAACAGTCCCGCTTCGGACGGTCCCGCGTGCTTGAGTCCCGGCGAGTGGCGCAGGTGCATGACGATGGTGTCGCCACGACCTAGGGTGACGTGCCCTCCGGGAAGCTCGGCAAGGACGGTCAGTCCAACGCCATCACGATAGAAACGCGTAACCAAATCGAGATCGGCGACGTCGAGAGTGACGGCACCCATGCGCGTGTTTGCCGCGATCGACGTCACGAGGTGAGCCGGGAAATCAGTTCGCGATACTTCGCGGCGGTCTGGTCGACGATGTCGGCCGGCAGTTGCGGCGGCGTCCCCGTCTTGTCCCAGTTCTCATTTAGCCAGTTGCGCACGATTTGCTTGTCAAACGAATCCAGACGGTTCGGACCGCCCGCCGAATAAGTCGTCACATCCCAGTAACGCGAAGAGTCGCTCGTCAGCACTTCGTCACAAAGCGTCAGCGCACCCGTCACGTGATCGCGACCGAACTCAAACTTGGTATCGGCCAGGATGAGCCCGTGGGCCTCAGCGATCTCGGACGCACGCCGGAAAATCGCCAGGCTCGTGTCCCGAAGGTCATGCGCCGTCTCGCCACCGACCAGTTCAATCGTCTGTTCGAACGTGATGTTTTCATCGTGTTCTCCCACGGGCGCCTTGAACGCGGGGGTGAAAATCGGTTCGGGGAGTCGGTCACCGTTGGCAAGTCCCGCGGGAAGTGCGATGCCGCACACCGTTCCTGATTCTTGGTATTCGACCCAGCCACTGCCGACGAGATAGCCGCGAACGACACACTCGACGGGGATCATGTCGAGTTCGCGCACAACCATCGCGCGGTCGGCGACCGGGGCGGGGGCATCGACATCAACCAAGTGGTTGGGGAATTCGGCCAACTGGGCGAACCACCACTTCGACAATTCGGTCAGCAGCGCTCCCTTTCCAGGGATGCCTGGCTCAAGAACGTGGTCGAACGCCGAAACACGGTCACTCGCAACCATGAGGATGATGCCCTCGCTACCAGTTTCACCGTCGAATGCATAGAGATCGCGGACTTTGCCCGAGTAAAAGTGCCGCCATCCGTCGAGAGTCATCGAATCACTCGCTCGGCGATGTCGTTTCGGTAGTGAGCACCGTCCAGCGTGATCAAGCCGAGGGCGGAATAGACACGGTCGCGCGCTTCGGCGAAGTCGGCGCCGCTGGCGATAACGGACAACACACGTCCACCGGTCGAGACAAAGCCACCGTCTGACAGCGCGGTCGCCGCATGTGCGATGGATACGCCATCGACCTCGAGTGCGTCGGCAAGACCGGTGATCGCGCGACCAGTTTCGGGGGATTCGGGATAGCCCTCGGACGCCAGGACAACCGTGACGGCGACGTCGTTCGAAAACTGCGGCTCGGGCACCGACGCGAGACGTCCCGTCGCGGTTGCGAGCAACAGGTTAGCCAGCGACGAATCGAGCCGTTCAAGCACGACCTGAGTTTCGGGGTCACCGAAGCGTGCGTTGAACTCGATGACGCGAATTCCGTCCTCCGTGACAATCAGACCGCAATACAACAGGCCAATGAACGGGGTGCCGCGACGCGACATTTCGCGGATGGTCGGTTGTGCCACCGTTTCCACAACTTCGTCAACGAATCCCTCCGGCAACCACGGAAGGGGCGAGTATGCACCCATTCCACCCGTGTTCGGTCCCTCGTCGTTGTCGAAAACACGCTTGTAGTCCTGGGCGGGTGACAACGGCACAACCGCGTCTCCGTCAGACAGCACGAACAGTGAAACTTCCTGACCCTCGAGGAACTCCTCGATCAGAACCGAACCCTGGTGAATGTAGAACTCGGCGTGGTCACGGGCCGCCTTCCGATCGACGGTGACGATGACACCCTTGCCCGCGGCGAGTCCGTCTGCCTTGACAACATACGGAGCACCGAACTCGTCCAGCGCAGCATCCACCTCGTCCATCGTGGTTGCGCTTCGTGCGCGACCGGTTGGAACACCCGCGGCCTCCATGATTTCCTTCGCGAAATCTTTTGACCCCTCGAGCGCCGCTGCGGCTTTGTCCGGTCCAAACACGGGGATGCCCGCCGTGCGAAGAGAATTAGCGACACCGGCGACGAGAGGCGCCTCTGGCCCAATAATGACCAGGTCGATCCCCGCATCAACGGCGTAATCGGTGACAACATCGCCCTCGGTCGGATCCATCGCGACAACCTCGACGACCTGTGCGATTCCCGCGTTTCCCGGGGCCGCGACGATCTCGTGTGCGGTCGAATCCCGCAACAAACAATTGACGATGGCGTGTTCGCGAGCGCCCGAGCCGAGTACGAGAATCTTCACGGCACCAGACTACCGCCGCCCTGTTAGCGTGGTGGCGTGCCCTTGCCTCGCATCCCAGACACCGACGGCCGCGCTGCGGTTCGCGCCGTGGCGAGCGGTGGTACTGACCGAAATACGACGGCGCTCGCGGTTCGATGGATTCTTCAAGAATTGGCGCGTATCGCCCCGGGCAAATCGGTCGAGGTCCGTATTCCGCCGTTTGGTGCAGTTCAGATTGTCGAAGGCCCCGGTCACACCCGCGGGACGCCGCCGAACGTCATCGAACTCGGGGCTGAAACACTCGTTGCGCTTTCGGTGGGCAAGGAATCGTGGGATTTGGCGAAAGCCCGTGGCGCTGTTCTGGCGTCGGGAACGCGTGCGACACTGGCCGACTTGTTGCCACTCGCAGGACTGTCAGAATAGTCACATGGCAAAAAAGAAGGTAACGATTCGTCGAGCACCCAAACTGACCTCGTTCATCGCAACGGGTATCATCCTCGGGGTCATCGTGGCGGCCGTCGTGAGCTACGGAATGCCAACCGACCCCGCCGTTGGCGCAGGCGCAACCTTCGGTTTCTTCGCGATCATGTTTTCGCTTGTGGGGATGGCAGTCGGTGCAATTGTCGGTTTGCTCATCGATCGTTCAACGACGACTCACCTGGCGACGGCAGAGGTCACGAAGACAAAGTCTTCGGAAGAAACCTCGAGCGATTAGCCCTTGCCGTGCTCGCGAAGCACAGAGTTTGCCGTAGCGAGGTCGTCATCAAAGTCGATTTCGACGGCATAGAGATCTGAGATGTCAACGGGCAGCAGCTTGAGACCGTCGAGTTCGATAGCCACCTCGAGTCCGCGTTCGAAATAATCTTGGTCTCCGACTTCGCGAAGGCGCGCAATAAATGCGGCCTTATCGCCTTCAGCGATGTAGTTGATACCAACCGCTTCACCGAGTCCGTCAACAACGGACTTGGACAATTCACGGATGAATCCCGCGTCATCGACCGTGTATTTAACTTCCTCGTCGCTGACACGTGCGCGATTTACGGCAATGCACGACTGGTTGTTGTCGATGGAAACCTGGAGTCGGTCCAAAACTTTCGAATCGAAAACCACATCACCGTTCATCCACAAGACACCGCCATCGGGAGTCGCCGTGAGAGCTTTGAGGAGACTCTTTGAGGTGTTGGTCTGGTCGAACATCTCGTTATACACGAAGCTCGCCTGCGGGAATCGTTCGATGATTGCCTCGAGTTTGAAACCGACAACAATCAACAGACGGTATCGCTCGCCAAACGCCGCTTCGAGGTTGTCAATCTGCTGCTGCATGATCGTGCGGCCGTCGCCGAGCTCGGTGAGGGGCTTCGGGAGCGGGCGAGCGAGGCGGGTTCCCATTCCGGCGGCGAGAATAACGATCTGTTGCGACATAGTCCTCAGTTTATCTGCGGCAGCCATCTCGCCCGCCATTTGCAGAGCGGCCGCGGCTAGGACGACTGGTTCGCTTCGACCCAGCGCAGGTATTCGTCGCTGACGGATCCGGTGATGTATTCGCCGTTGAAGCAGGACATTTCGAGACGTTCGACGTTGCTGCCTTCAATGATGGCGGCTTCCATGTCGGCGACTTCCTGGTAGATCAGGTGGTCTGCACCGATTTCGGCTGCAATCTCGGGAATCTTCCGACCGGCGGCGACCAACTCTGCGCGGCTGGGCATGTTGATGCCGTAGACGTGGGGGAATCGAACGGGCGGGGCGGCCGACGTGAACGTGACCGACTTCGCGCCGGCTTGACGGGCCATCTCAACAATTTCGCGTGAGGTGGTCCCGCGCACGATCGAGTCGTCAACGATGAGGACGTTCTTGCCTTTGAACTCGGTCGGCATCGCGTTGAGTTTCTGGCGAACACTGCGCGTACGCGATTCCTGGCCGGGCATGATGAAGGTTCGGCCGACGTATCGGTTCTTGTAGTAGCCCTCGCGATACTCGATTCCCAGTTTGCGCGCGACCTGCATGGCGGCGGGACGGGACGAGTCGGGGATAGGCATGACGACATCAATGTCACCAGCAGGCGCGTACTTCGCGACCGTGTCCGCGAGACGGTCGCCGAGCCGAAGGCGCGCTTCGTAAACCGATATGCCATTCATCACCGAGTCGGGACGGGCCAGGTACACGTATTCGAACGAGCAGGGAATGAGGACGGGGTTCTCGGCGCACTGGCGGGACACCATTTCACCGTCTTGCGCGATGAAGATCGCTTCACCGGGCTCGACATCTCGAACAACCTCATAGCCACCGGCTTCGAGAACCAGTGACTCGCTCGCGACAACCCATTCGGTGCCGACGAGGCCGGTGTCACGCTTGCCCAAGATGAGCGGTCGAATCCCGAACGGGTCGCGGAACGCGAGCAGGCCGTGACCCGCAATCAAAGCGATGGCCGCGTACGACCCTTCGACGCGCTTGTGAAGGCGGCCGACGGCGTCGAAGACGTCATCGGGAGAAAACTTTGCGACCGAAGTTGATGCTTGCAGTTCGTGGGCGAGTACGTTGACGAGAAGTTCGGTGTCGCTGTGTGTGTTGAGGTGCCGACGGTCGTCCTCGTGAAGTTCGCGTGTCAACTCGCGCGTGTTCGTGAGGTTTCCGTTGTGTACAAGGATGATTCCGTAGGGCGCGTTGACAAAGAACGGCTGGGCCTCTTCATCGTTGGCCGCACTGCCGCGGGTCGCGTAGCGAACGTGGCCCAAGCCAACGTTTCCGGCGAGTGCACGCATGTCGCGAGTGCGAAACGCCTCGCGGACCTGGCCTTTTGCTTTGGCCATGTGAAGAGTGCGGCCTTCGCACGTCGCGATTCCCGTCGAATCCTGGCCGCGGTGCTGTAACAGGGCGAGAGCGTCATAAACCTGCTGGTTCACGGGGGTGGTGGAGACGATGCCGACAATGCCGCACATTCGAACGGTCCCCTTCCCGCACAGCGCCGCGCGCCTGCACGACAATCCTCTCATACGAGAGCCCCCACGCGGTCGGTAGGCTGAGGGGGTGACGGGACAGGACGCGTACTCGAAAGCCGGTGTAGATACCGAGGCGGGTGACCGTGCCGTTGAGCTGATGAAGGCCGCTGTGTCCGCGACCCACGGCTCCACGATTTTGGGCGGTGTCGGTGGTTTCGCAGGCTTGATGGACGCCAGCTTCCTGAAGGATTACCGTCGACCGATCCTCGCGACGTCAACAGACGGCGTCGGAACAAAGGTCGCAATCGCGCAAGCTCTGGATGTTCACGACACCATCGGCCAGGACCTCGTCGGCATGGTCGTCGATGACATCGTGGTCGTCGGCGCAAAGCCGCTGTTCATGACCGACTACATCGCGTGTGGAAAAGTCGTCCCAGAGCGCATCGCGGATATCGTTCGCGGAATCGCGCAGGCATGTGCCGCAACGGGAACCGCTCTAGTCGGCGGCGAGACCGCCGAACACCCTGGACTTCTCGGTGCCGATGACTACGACGTCGCCGGAGCGGCTGTTGGTGCCGTTGAAGCAGACGAGATGCTCGGTCCGGACAAGGTCGAAAACGGTGACGTCGTCATTGCGATGGCGTCGAGCGGTCTCCATTCGAACGGGTATTCGCTCGTGCGCCACATCCTCGCGTCGACGGGACGCACGTTCGAGCAGACCCTTCCGGAATTCGATCGAGTTCTCGGGCTCGAACTACTCGAGCCGACTCGTCTGTACACGGCACCTCTGTTGGACACGCTCGCCGAGCACCCTGGCTCGATCCATGCCCTTTCCCATGTCACCGGAGGCGGAATCGCCGCGAACCTTGCGCGCGTTCTGCCGGCCGGCACATGGGTCGACATCGACCGCGCGACGTGGACCCCGCCGACTGTTTTCCGCGTTCTCGCCGAATGGGGCAACGAGCCCATCGAAGGTACCGAGGGAACCTGGAACCTAGGGATTGGCATGCTCGCCATCGTGTCCCACGAATCCGCGAGCACACTGACGCGTGAATGGACCGCGGCGGGAATCGAGTCGTGGGTTGTCGGTCATGTTTCGAATCGCGAAACCGATCTTGCCAGTTACGTGTCTGGCGCAAAGGGCGTCAGCGGCGGAGCCGTGCGCCTTGTCGGGACTTACGCCGACTGAGCCTCGTCGTCCGAATCGTCGTCAACTTCTTCGGCAGCAAACTCGGGCCACTTCTCAAGGTCTTCCTCGAGGCGGGGATTTCCGCCGAGTTCAGACTGAAGTGCGGACAGGTCGGTGTCGGGGCTGAAGTACTTCAGCTCGCGCGCAACCTTGGTGTGCTTTGCTTTCTGGCGACCGCGGCCCATGTCGGACCCCTTTCACTGTGACGCTGTCCGCTCCCGGAGTTTAGATGCCTCTCGGGGCGTTAGGGGGAAAGTTTATCACGCACCGAGCAACGCACTCGCGGAGATATACCCAGCCCCTGCGAGAAGTACACCAAGCACCACATGCGTGCCGGTCAAGACGAGCCCGCGCCACATCGTGCCGCGTTCCGCCAGTTCCGCCGCGGTCACCGTCAACGTCGAGAAGGTGGTGAATCCAGCCGCGAACGCAAGAAATGATGCCGCTACCGACCAGTCGATTGTCCGCGCGACGTAAGCTCCGAAGACTAAGCCGACCAAAAGACTGCCGCCCATGTTGACCGTGAAGAGCCCCCAAGACCAGCGCCCAGGTTGAATTGCGACCATCACTGCAAAACGCGCCGTGGCCCCGAGTGCGCCGAACAGAACCTGCACGGCAATCCATGTGAAGTCGATCACGTGGCAGCACCTCGCAAAGACTTTCCGACGCGCAGTCCCCACACGGCGCTGACGACTCCGAGAACAACTGATCCGATTGCGTAAGGAGCCATGACGGCAAATCCCATCACCCCGTGACCGACGATGGGCACTGCCACGTCAAGCGAAATTGCTGACAACGTGGTGAATGAACCGAGTACGCCAACAGTCGCGCCTGTCTGGAGCCACACTGGCCAAGACGAGAGGCCGTGTCCGACAAGCAATCCCATGAGGAACGAACCGGTCATGTTGATGATCAGAATCCCGTAGGGGTACCACTCGTCACCAACGACCGACGTTACCGTCAAGTCGATTCCGAACCGCGCCGCGCTTCCCACCAGACCGCCGATAAATACGGCGACAAGGGCTTTGAGTTTCGGTGGCACACAGTTAGCGTACCTGCGTCGCACGCGCATAGTTTGGAGGGTTAGGCTAAGCACAACACGAGAGGATTGCCGTGTCTGCAGCCGAACAGTTCGACAACGAACAGTACCGCGACGAGGTCGTCGAGCGGTGGGGCAAGGACGCCTGGGCAACCGGTCAATCGTGGTGGAAATCGCTCGGGGAACTGGGCCAAAAAGCGTTTATGGCCGAGGGAACCGCCCTTCGAACGGAGTACACCGAGGCGCTAAACAACGGGCTTCCGGTCGATTCCGACGTCGTCATCGAGCTCGTTGAGCGTCACCGAACCTGGATTGCACAGGCATGGTCAGGCGTCGCCCCGACCGCAGAACAATTCCGCGGGCTCGCAGACATGTACGTCGCCGACGAAAGATTTGCCCGCCACTACGGCGGAGCTGACGGAGCGAACTTCGTTCGCGACGCTATTTACGCGTGGACAGAAACCACGCACAACTAACAAGGGGATGCTGTCGTGAACCGACTGTCCAATTTCAGCCTCAAGAACCGCGCGCTCATCGCGTTGGTCACTATCGTTGTCGCCGTTTTCGGTGGCATCGCGATGTCGCTTCTCAAACTCGAACTCATCCCGTCGGTGTCGTTCCCGCAGCTCGCGATCGTGACGAACTATCCGGGTGCGGCTCCTGCGATCGTCGAAAAAGAGGTGTCAACGCCGATCGAGAACGCGATTCAAGCGATCCCCGGGCTTGAGACGACATCTGCCACCTCACAGCAGGGGATTTCACAGGTGGTCGCCGAATTTGCATACGGCACGAACCTCGAATCTGCCGAGCAAAAGGTTCAGCTCGCAATCAACAAGCTCAACAATGTCCTTCCGTCGGCCGCGGACCCCCAGGTTTTCGCTGGATCCTTTGCAGACGCGCCGATTGTTCAGTACGCCGTCACGAGTGATCTTGACCAGGACCAGCTCAAGCAGTCGCTTACGGACATCGCAGTCAAGGAACTGACCAAACTGGACGGTGTTCGCGAAGTTTCCATCTTTGGAGCGAACGGCCGCCACATCGAGGTCATCCCCAACGCCAAGAAATTGACCAAGTACGGACTGAC
>JBJOQU010000125.1:0-5753 GCA_046049745.1 Actinomycetota bacterium
GCGGTGGCAAGCGCACCCATCGTCTCTTCGAGGGGAGTGTCGGGGTCGAAACGGTGCGAATAGAAGATGTCGACATAGTCGAGCCCCAGGCGCTTCAGGCTCTGGTCAAGCGACGCGAGCAGGTATTTGCGCGACCCCCACTCACCATAAGGGCCAGACCACATATCGAAGCCGGCCTTTGACGAAATGATGAGTTCGTCGCGGTACGGAGCAAGGTCGGCGGCCAGAATCTCGCCAAAAATTCGCTCGGCGGACCCGGGGGGAGGGCCGTAGTTGTTCGCCAAATCAATGTGGGTGACTCCAAGGTCAAACGCGCGAAGCACGATGTCGCGCTGTACCGAGCGATCGCGATCGTCGCCGAAATTGTTCCACAAGCCCAGCGAAACGCGCGGGAGGAGCAGGCCGCTTCGCCCAGTGCGCTTGTAAGGAATCTGTTCGTAACGATCCGATGCCGCTTCATAAGCCATCTCCCCAGCGTATCGGTTGCGCCTAGACTGAATAGGTGACGACGTTCTATTTAGCCGGTGGCTGTTTCTGGTGTCTCGACGCTGCGTATCGTGTCCTTCGTGGCGTGTCCGAGGTGGTCTCTGGCTATTCGGGTGGCGCCGCCGAGTTCCCCACATATGACGAAGTGTGCTCTGGTTCGACCGGCCACGCCGAGGCTGTCGCTGTCACGTTCGACGAATCAGTCATCCCCGCCGAGGTCATTCTCGACGCGTTCTTCACGATGCACGACCCGCGCCAACTGAACCGCCAGGGCAACGACGTCGGAACGCAGTACCGCTCGGCGATGTATCCGACAGATTCGGAACAGCGCCGTCTTTTCACCGAAGCCTTTGACCGCGCGACCGAGACGTGGGGAGGCGACCTCGTCACCGAGATCACCGACTTCACCGTCTTTTACCCCGCCGAGGAATACCACCAGGACTTTTTCGCGAAGAATCCGACCCAGGGCTATTGCCTTGCAGTAGCGGTCCCCAAGGTCAACAAGGTACGTGCGGGCTTCGCTCAGTACCTCACGGTTTAGACATCCCCACGCAGCGACGCTGCGACGTTCTCCACAGATAGTGCTCGACACCTGTGCGCCGGTGTGATTAACGCGATTCTCGTATCGAGCGCCGGACCGGAATCGACTCGGCTCCGGCGCTCGCCACTCGAGAACAGGAGAACACCATGAGTGACACCATCACCATTACGGGGTTGATCGCGACGACACCGCGACACGTCGTCACCGCCGAAGGGTTGCCGATCACAAGCTTCCGCTTGGCGTCATCGCAGCGCCGATTCGACAAGGCCGCCGACAAATGGGTCGACGCCTCAACAAACTGGTACACCATTACCGCATTTCGCCAATTGGCCATCAACACGGTTCCCTCGCTGTCCAAGGGCGACCGAATCGTCGTTACCGGCCGACTTCGCGTGCGCGACTGGCAAAACGACGATCGAACGGGAACGACTGTCGAAGTCGAAGCCGAATCTGTCGGGCACGATCTTTTCTGGGGGACAGCAACGTTCACACGAACGGTCGGTGCGCCGGAACCCACGACTGAGCACATCGACACCGAGGCTGCAGTCCCCGCCTTGTGACCGTGCCGCGAGGCGAGACGGATAGAATTGCAGGGTTGCCTAGACAACTTTTCAGGGAGACAAGTGAAACCGATTCGCGCTATCGCCGCTTCTTTCGTTGTCGTTTCCGCTCTCGCACTCGGCGGCTGTGCACCGACACCGGTCGTCACCCCCTCGGCGACTCCGACACCGTCCGTTTCGGTAGACCCGTTTGGACCGAAGCCTGAGTTTTTCCCCGAAGGAACGGCTGTAGAGAACAAACCGCTTTTCGACTGGGTGCTGGGGCACGCGGTTTTGATTGACACGAAAGACCCCGGCAAAAAGATGGCCAAAGCGCTCATTGCCGAGGGCTTTCTTGCGAAGAACATGCAACTCACGCCGTCGAAGTCGGGAACTGGCAAGCCGGCCGATGCCGTCGTGATCTCGGTGCAGATTGGGAAGTCTTGCCTCATGGGGCAAAGAATGTTGGACATGAGTTACACCTCGACCATCGAATCGGCTCTTCGATCTGGCGGTTGTCTGATTGGTGATACACGAGAGGTGAATTGGTAAACGGCCATGGCTGAATTTATTTACACGATGATCAAGGCCCGCAAGTCGGTGGGCGACAAGCTCATCCTCGACGACGTCACGATGTCTTTCTTTCCCGGCGCCAAGATCGGTATGGTCGGCCCGAACGGCGCTGGAAAGTCCACGATCCTCAAGATCATGGCGGGTCTCGACACCCCGTCGAATGGTGAAGCAACACTGTCTGCCGGATACTCCGTCGGAATCCTCATGCAGGAACCGGAACTCGACGAATCGCGCTCGGTGCTCGAAAACGTCCAGGACGGTGTTCGTGCGATGTACGACAAGCTCGAACGATTCAACGCGATTTCGATGCAGATGAGCGAACCCGATGCGGACTTCGACGCTCTTCTCGCCGAGATGGGTGAACTTCAAGAAGCGATTGACCACGCCGATGCGTGGGACCTTGACTCGCAGCTCGAGCAGGCGATGGATGCGCTTCGCTGCCCGCCGTCCGACGCATCGATCAGTGTCCTTTCCGGTGGAGAAAAGCGACGTGTTGCCTTGTGCAAGTTGCTTCTTGAGAAGCCTGATTTGCTGTTGCTTGACGAGCCCACCAACCACCTTGATGCAGAATCGGTGCAGTGGCTGGAACAGCACCTCGCGAAGTATCCCGGTGCAGTCATTGCCATCACCCACGACCGATACTTCCTCGACCACGTTGCACAGTGGATCGCCGAGGTAGACCGCGGTCGTCTCTACCCCTACGAGGGAAACTACTCGACTTACCTCGAGAAGAAGGCTGAGCGCCTCGATATCGCCGGCAAGAAGGACGCCAAGCTCGCGAAACGTCTTGCCGAAGAGCTCGATTGGGTTCGCTCGAACGCCAAGGGTCGTCAGGCGAAGTCGAAGGCGCGTCTTGCACGTTACGAGGAGATGGCAGCCGAGGCCGAGCGCACCAAGAAGCTGGACTTCGAAGAGGTTCAGATTCCGCCAGGACCCCGACTCGGAGCGGTTGTCCTCGAAGCCGACAAGCTCAAGAAGGGCTTTGGCGAACGCGTCCTCATCGACAACCTGTCATTCTCGCTTCCCCGAAACGGAATCGTCGGCATCATCGGACCGAACGGTGTCGGTAAGTCGACGCTGTTCAAGACCATCACGGGAATGGAGCCGCTCGACGGCGGAAACCTCAAGGTCGGTGAAACGGTCAAGATCTCGTACGTCGACCAGAACCGTGGCGGGATCGACTCGAGTAAGACGCTGTGGGAGGTCGTGTCCGAAGGGCTCGATGTGATCCAGGTCGGAAACGTTGAAATCCCGTCGCGCGCGTATGTCTCGTCGTTCGGATTCAAGGGACCGGATCAGCAGAAGAAGGCAGGCGTGCTTTCGGGTGGAGAGCGCAACCGTCTCAACCTCGCGTTGACGCTCAAGCAGGGCGGAAACCTCCTGCTACTCGACGAACCGACCAACGACCTCGACGTCGAAACGCTTTCTTCGCTGGAAAACGCGCTTCTCGAATTCCCCGGCTGTGCAGTGGTCATCACTCACGACCGGTGGTTCCTCGACCGCATTGCGACGCACATCCTCGCTTACGAGGGCACCGACGAAGACCCGGCGAACTGGTACTGGTTCGAAGGAAACTTCGAGTCGTACGAGGAAAACAAGATCGAACGTCTTGGGCCGGATGCCGCGAAGCCTCACCGCTCGACGTACCGCAAACTGACGCGCGATTAGGTCTGGCGATGACGGAACGGGTGACTCTCGCATTTCGCGATGGCGAATCCGTTCGTGATCTCGACACGTTTGTCGACCGTGCTGGTGCCATCGAGAACGAGTCCGTTCGACTAATCGCCGACGGTGATGTGCTGACGGCGTGGGTTCAGGTACTCAGCCCCCGCGGCCTGAGCGACACGACCCCCACTGTTTTAGGGATGCGTGGCTTCGCACTTGCGGCTCCTGCGCATGTCGATCTGGTCGTGCCGATTGAGTCTCTGCGCGTTCGCTTGGGCACGCCCGAAACTGCCGATGGCAAGTTCCTCATCACTCTTCCCGCCGCCGTGCCGTCGATCCGTTGGACGGTTACGTTGCCCCCGCGCGACGGTTGGGAGGTCACCGGCAAGGTGAACTCGTCTGACCTGGAAAAGGTCTCGCGCGACGGAGTCAAGGAAGTTCAGAAGAACATCCCGACCGAAGCGGAAGAGCGTGTCGTTCGTTCGATTCGCTCGCAGGTGTGGGGTTCGAACATTTCGAAAAAGATTGGCCTTCCCGCCGGCGTCGCTTTCGCGGCGGTAACGCTGGGTTTCCTCACCGAGAAAACCTTGCCCGTGTCGATTCGTGACCCGTGGATTCGCATCTCGAGCGTGGGCGGAGACGTCATCGCCAAGCGCACCGAAGTCGTTTTGGACGACGACCCGCTACAAAAGTGACGTCCGGCCGTCCGATTCGTCATCGAACGAGTTGACCATCGCCTGTGCGGCGCGATCGAGATAGTCCATCAACTCTTCGCGATCCATCGGGGCAAGACCGAGCGAATCAACTGCGGTTGTCATGTGTGTCAGCCAATTGTCGCGGGCATCGGGCGTGACAGCGAACGCGTTGTGTCGCATTCGAAGTCGGGGGTGGCCGCGCAGTTCTGAATACGTCCCGGGTCCGCCCCAGTATTGTTCGAGAAAAGCGGTGAGACGCCAGATCGCCCCCTCCATGTCGTCCTCGGGGTACATCGGACGAAGAATCGGGTCGGTGGCGACACCGTCGTAAAACTTTCGAACGAGAGCGTCGAAAGTGGCGTGACCGCCTACGCGTTCGAAGAAGGTGGTCATTTCTTGGGGTGAGACTTTGACGCGACTCGCTGTATCTGTCCATTGCGGACGAACCACAACGTGCCCTTGTCGTCGCGAACCTTCGTGACGCGAATGGTGACCTCTTCGACCGTTCCGACTGCTTCACCCAGGTCGACCTTGTCGCCGACGCCGATTTGGTCCTCAAACACCATGAACGCGCCGTTGAGGATGTCACGAACAATGTCCTGCGCGCCAACCGCGAGACCAGCTCCGAGGATTCCGGCTCCGGCGATAATCGCGGTGACTTCAAAGCCCAGTTCACCGAGGATCAGGATCGTCGCGACGATGCCCAGAACCCAGTTGGTCAGCGAGCCGAGAACGGACCCCAGGGTTCGCGTGCGCTGGATCACGCGTGCCTGTGCGTGAACGGTGTCCCGAATCTGCTTGGTTTCCGTGATGTCGGCTGCGCGCTTGACTCCGTTAACAACTTGCCCAATGATTCGCGAGCCCGCGGCCTTGAGAACGAATCGGGCAACGACAGCAGCGATGATAATGACGCTGACGCGAATCGCCGTCTGGTTATCGGCAAGCCACGCATTGAGGTCGGGATTCATCGTGTGGCCTTGGCGTCGCGTTCCTGCGCGACGAGCGCACGTTCGACGGTGGCGAGGCCCTCGGAGATGAGTCGGCGAAGCGCGGCGGGTGCATCGGTGTGTGCCGCAAGCCACGCTCGAGTCGCCTGGGCGAGAGCCTCGGTCCCCAGAATCGCGGGGTAGAGGCCTTGCGCAAAGTACTCGGCAATCTTGTAGGTGCGGTCGTCCCACACCTTCTCGACTGCGTCGAAGTAGGGCTGAATCAGCGACTCGAGAACGGCCGGGTCGTTGAGGTGTTGGTAACCCC
>JBJOQU010000126.1:0-3394 GCA_046049745.1 Actinomycetota bacterium
CTGCTGCAGTGGCGTCCGGTCCCTGCCAGAATTCGCCAACCTTGATTGCTGCTGCGACCAGGTCGCCAGCCTTCGAGGCGTCCGCGTAACCGATGGTTCCGGTTCCGTTGGTAACCGCGTCGATGACACCCGAAGTTCCCGAAGCGCCTTCACCGGTCGAGTAGGGGAACGTGTCGCTTACTTCGCCATCCCAGATGTCGCCAGCGGTCTTCGAGAGGTAGTTGCTGAAGTTCTTGGTCGTTCCCGAGTCATCCGAACGGTGAACCGCGGTGATGGCGAGGTCGGGGAGCGTCAGGCCTTCGTTGTCAGCAGCAATCGCTGCATCGTTCCAGTTGGTGATGTCACCCTTGAAGATGCTGGCGATGGTCGCCGGTGCGAGCTGGATCGAGTCGACTCCGTCGACGTTGACGACAACGGCGATGGGCGAGACGTAGACGGGAACTTCGAAGTAGCCGGTGCCGGGGACGCACAGGGGCGACTCGACGGCGAGCTCTTCGTCCTTGAGGTACGAGTCAGTTCCAGCGAACTCAACTGCTCCCGCAAGGAACGATTCACGGCCTGCGCCCGAACCCGAGGGGTCGTAGTTGATGGTTACGCCAGTGTTGGTGGTCTGGAATGCGGCGATCCATGCTTCCTGCGCCGAGCCAGCCGACGATGCGCCAGCACCGTTGAGCGTTCCGGTCAACCCGCTTGTGGAACCACCTTCGTTTGCGGCACACCCGGTGAGGGTCAGTGCTGCAACAGCGACCAGTCCGGCGACCTGAAGAGTCTTAATCATGTGGTTGGTACCTTTCGTGTGATGTCATGTGACGTTGTCACGCTAAGAGTGTGATGTGAACGACGAGTGCGTGATAGGTAAACGCCACGTGAACGTCGAACGACGATTTAGTTGTCCGTGTCCGACCAGTCTCCGGTCGTCAAGTAGCTGACCTTGGAGGAGATATCGACGACGTAGTCAGCGAAGCGCTCAAGGTAGCGCGATGCCAAGGTGACATCGACGGTCAGGATGGCGTTCTCCGCCCATTCATTGCCGAGAACTACATCGAAGACATGGCGGTGCAGTTCGTCGACACGCTCGTCTTCAGCCTGAATCTTGCGGGCAAGATCGATGTCGGTGTTTTTGAGGACCTTGGCCGTCTTGCGCGCGAGTCGGACGCACAAACGAGACATCTCGTCAAAGGTGTCCTCGAGAATCTCGGGAACGGCGGATGCCGGGAAACGGTATCGCGCGATGGCGGCGACGTGGCCGGCATGCGAAGCCATGCGCTCCAGTGAATTAGAGATGCGCAACGCTGAGACAAGAATGCGAAGGTCTCGTGCGACGGGAGACTGTCGGGCGAGAATCCGGATGACAAGTTCATCGAGTGCGAGAGCCTTGTCCGAGATTGCATCGGCGCTGGCTAAAGCTTGATCGGCTTTGGTCACGTCGGCGGTGCACAGCGCAGCCGTCGCGTTGTCGACGATGTCCACGACACTGTCTGCGATGTCGACGAGTCGGTCTTGAACCTCGTGAAGTTCCTGTTGGAACATCTCGCGCATAGCGGTCCCCTTTCGTGTCAGTGACAAGAGTTTCAAAACCAGGTGAACAGAAAGCAAACGACGTGTGAACGTCACGGGAACTGTGTGACGAAATCAGCGAAGGCATTGGTGGACGATTTCGCCGTCACCTAGTCTGAAGTCATGAATTCCACCACCACGCTTGCACTCATCGTGCTCGCGGCTGTCGGCGCGACGGGGTTGGTTGTGGGGCTCATCACATGGCTGCTCACTCGTCGCGCCCTGGTGAATCGAATCGGAGACGCGAACGTTCTCGAGGTGGGCCAGAAACTCATCGATGTGCTCGCTACCGCCGGTCTTGTCGTCGATTCTTCCAACAGTGTCATTCGCTCGTCGGCGAGCGCCACAACGATGGGACTTATCCGCAACAAGTCCATCGCGATCCCAGAACTTGTCGATGTCGTAGACACCGTTCGCCGCTTCGGCGAACCTGTTTTCGTTGAACTCGAAATCCCCAGCCCGGGAGGTGGTGAGGGCCATTGGGTCGAAACCCGTGCCGCCCTCGCAGGGAATGGAAACGTGGTCGTTCTGCTCGAAGACAAGACCGAGTCTCGTCGTCTGGATGACGCTCGCCAGGACTTCTTGGCGAATATTTCGCACGAGTTGAAGACGCCCATCGGTGCGATTGGCCTTTTAGCGGAAGCGCTTGTCGATGCCACCGACGACCCCGAAACGGTTCGAAAGTTTTCCAAGAATCTTCGCAAGGAGGCCCGGCGACTCGGGAACCTTGTTCAAGACATTATTCAGTTGTCGCGTGTTCAATCGAAGGACGTTCTGGGGGCGGCACAACCCCTCGACGTTTCCGCGATTGTGCACGAAGCGGCTGAACGTTGTGCGATCATCGCAGAGTCGAAAGACATCACTGTCACGGTGAATCCGCTGCCCGACGCAATCGTTGTCGGTGATCCCGAACTCTTGACTGTTGCTGTAAAGAATCTGATTGAAAACGCAATCAAGTACTCAGACGACGGAAAGCACGTTGGGGTGGGTGTCGCGACATCACGAAACAACGTCAAAATTTCGGTTGCTGACGTTGGCGTGGGAATTCCGAAGGATGAACAGAAGCGAATTTTTGAGCGTTTTTATCGCGTTGATTCATCCCGCTCGCGGCAAACAGGTGGAACGGGCTTGGGTCTCAGTCTCGTCAAACACATCGTCTTTAGCCACGGCGGAGAAATCACCCTATTTTCCCAGCCGCGCGTCGGCTCGACGTTCACCATCGTGCTCCCCCGATTTGAACCCTCACAGGACGGAGAAATCGCATGACCACCACCGTGCTCGTTGTCGAGGACGAAAAGTCCCTTCGTGAACCGCTCGTGTTCCTGTTGGAGAAGGAAGGGTTCATCGTTCACGAAGCCGAGGACGGCCCCGCGGCCCTCGTCCAGTTCGAGAAGTTCAACCCGGACATCATCCTGCTCGACCTCATGTTGCCTGGCCTCAGCGGCACCGACGTGTGTCGAGAAATACGCACGACGTCATCCGTTCCCATCATCATGTTGACCGCGAAGGACGGCGAAGTCGACAAAGTCGTCGGGCTGGAAATCGGTGCGGACGACTACATGACGAAGCCGTATTCGACTCGCGAGTTGCTTGCGCGTATGAAGGCCGTCCTGCGCCGCGGGTCATCGCCCAGCGTTTCAGTCACTCCCTCGGTACTCGAGGCGGGACCGGTCCGATTGGATGCGGAACGTCACAAGGTTTCGGTCAACGGAACAGCAGTGTCTCTGCCGCTCAAGGAATTCGAACTGCTCGAATACTTGATGGACAACGTCAACCGAGTCCTGACCCGCGGTCAAATCATCGACCGGGTGTGGGGCTCGAATTATTACGGTGACAC
>JBJOQU010000127.1:0-12557 GCA_046049745.1 Actinomycetota bacterium
AAGGATTTGGCCGCGGGCATTACTGAATTGGCCGCGAACGAAAAGACTCTTCTCGCAGGCGAGAAGGAACTGATTCGCCAAGAGGACATTGCCCTTGCAACCAAGAGCCACCTCGAGGGCGTCGTTGCGCAGTTGCTCGCCTTGGGCGACGCGGCACCCGCCGAAGACCTCGCTCAAGCCCAGGGCGGGCTGGCGCAGGTCACAGCTGGTCTCGCGGTAATCGACGGCAAGAAGGCCGAAATCGCAGCAGGCAAGAAGAAGATTCAAGCCGCGTGGTGGCAGATCGAAGTCGGGCAACGCGAAATCAGGAAGGGCGAAAAGGACCTCGACGCCGCCGTTGCTGAACTCAACGACGGACAGGCAGAACTCGACCTCAAGGCCGCCGACATCGCACCGGCACAGACTCTGATCAACGCGGCTAAGGGATTCCGTCTCGTGTCAGCGGACGGGTCAACCGCAATCGCCACGATTCTGTTCGAGACCCCGATTTCCGAGGTCGAAGCAGACAACCGAATTGGTGTTGCAACGGAACTCACCGCGATTCAGTCGGACAACCTTCGCGTCGAGGTCTCGCAGGAATTGCTCCGCTCTCTCGACTCTCTGCTCGGACCCGGTGAACTCATCGGTCTTGCCGTCGCCGCAGTGACCCTATTCGTCATGCTCGGCACTTTGGTCGGCGCGGGGCTTCCTGTGCTCGGTGCCCTCATCGGCGTCGGAATCTCGGGAGCAATCACGTTTGCGCTCTCGGCCGTGTGGGAGTTCACGTCCACCACACCGATTCTTGGTGTCATGCTCGGACTTGCCGTCGGGATTGACTATGCGCTCTTCATCATCAACCGACACCGTCGCCAACTGGAGTCGGGCATGAGCCCCGCCGACTCCATCGCACTGGCAAACGGAACGTCAGGAAACTCAGTGGTGTTCGCCGGACTAACCGTCATGATCGCTCTCGCTGCCCTCAACCTCACGGGCATCGGATTCCTCGGGGTCATGGGAACGATGGGTGCGATGGCGATTCTGTTCGCAGTGCTCATTGCCCTGACCCTCACCCCCGCCATTCTGTCTCGCATCGGAATGCGAATCCTGTCGAAGAAGGAACGTCGCGCGCTAAGCGAGCGAAAGAACACGAAGGCCGCAGCAGAAGTCGTCAGCACGGCTCCCGTTTTCGCAACGCGTCGCCCGTGGGTGACACTCGTCGCCACCGTCAGCCTTCTCGCCATCGCCTCAATTCCGTTCGGAAGTATGCGACTCGGACTCCCTGACGGCAAGTCGGAACCACTCGACTCGGCTGGGTACAAGTCCTACATGCTCACCGCTGAGGCATTCGGTGAAGGGGTCAACGGCGCTCTCATCGTCGTGGCCGAGTCGCCGTCGGCGATTTCGACGGATGACGAGGTCGAATTCCAAGCGGCCATCGTGGAGAAGTTGATGGGAGTCGACAATGTCGACGTTGCTCTCCCCGCCGGAATTTCGAGCGACCGCACCTCGGTGGTCTTCCGCGTGATCCCTGCTGAGGGCCCCAACTCGATCTCGACCGCACAGGTTGTCAACGATGTTCGCGCGCTGGATGACGAAATCCTCGCGGAAACCGGTGCCCACGTTGAACTGACGGGTCTCGCGGCAATCAACATCGACGTATCGAACAAACTCGGTGAAGCACTTCCGCTCTACCTCGTGACAGTGATCGGGCTGTCGCTGTTGCTCATGATGCTCGTCTTCCGTTCGATCGCGGTGCCGGTTATCGCAAGCCTCGGGTTCCTTCTGACTGTCTTTGCCACGCTCGGCGCGACCGTCGCCGTATTCCAGTGGGGTTGGCTGAGCCAGTTGTTCGACATCCACGACCCCGCGCCGATCCTGTCGTTCCTGCCGACAATCCTGATCGGAATCCTGTTCGGGCTCGCAATGGACTACCAGTTATTCCTCGCCTCGGGAATGCGTGAAGCGTTCGTCCACGGCAAGACCGCGCGCGAGTCCGTCAACTTTGGAATCCACCTCAGCCGCTCCGTAGTGATCGCCGCGGCGATCATCATGATCTCGGTGTTCGGTGGGTTCATCTTCAGCCACACGACCATGATTCGACCCGTCGGGTTCGGTCTCGCTGTCGGTGTGCTAATCGATGCGTTTGTTGTGCGACTGATGCTCGTCCCTGCAGCACTAACGCTCTTGGGCGACAAGGCGTGGTGGCTGCCGAAGTGGATCGACCGCCTGCTTCCGGATGTCGACGTTGAGGGTGCGAAGCTCGAAGGCAAGCTCGCGCAGTGATGCGACTGCGCGAACGCTCACTAGTCTGAGTAAATGCGCCGCTTGCCCTCCATCTCCTTCGCGTCTATTGCTGTAGCGTCAGCGATCGCACTGTGCGGTTCGCCGGCCTTGGCGACGAACGGAAAAATCAGCCTGAGCCCGGACCCCGCGAGCATCTCTCGTGGCGAATCAACGACCTTCACCATCGACCTGGCCGAGCCCGCGATCTGCGTCGAGGAGGACCCCTGCCTAGTGGTCCTGGACTTGTCCAGCGATCTCCCTGAAGGCCTCACTCTTGAACCAGGAGTGGTCACCATCGCTGCCAGCAATTGGTGGCAAACCGTCACCGTGACGGCATCTCTCGATGCGGATGCGCCCGCAATCTCTGGTGACGAGTTCACCGTGACGGCAATTGCCGACAGCGGTTCCGAGTATTACGACGGATACGAAACGTCTATCACTTTCGCGGTGACCGAGGACCAAGTTCCTGTCCTTGATGAACTGGCCGAGACAGGAATCTCAGACAGGCTCTTGCAGTTCGGTGCGTTTGCTGTCGTTGCGATTGGTGCCGCATCCGCCGTTCGCCTGCGTTCACGACAGACGCGTTAGACCTTCTTTTTCTGTTTCCGAGCACCGAGGTTGAAGGTGGAAGCGAAGCCGAGGAGTAAGAAGACCGCGGCTGACCAGGCGGCCAACTTCGCGCCGTCCGTGAAGGCTTCGCCAGCGTCGACCTGAATGCTGTCGGCGATGTCCTGTGGAACGCGGTTGGCGACCAAGGCGTCAGAGATTCCCGGGATAGCAGAGCCGGCAGAATCGACGACGGCATCAACAATGAGCGTCTGCTGATCTGCGGGGATGTCCGTCGCGGCCAATTTCGATTCGAGTGACGTTTGCGTTCCCGTAAACAAGAGAGTACCGAGGACCGCGATTCCCATCGCCGAACCGATTTGACGAACGGTGGACTGCGAGCCGGAGGCCTGTCCAATCTGCTGCGGCGGAACCTCGACCATGATGACGCCCGTCAACTGTGCTGTTGCCAAACCGATTCCGATTCCGTAGATAAAGAGGAACGGGGCAATGATTCCCCAACCGGCTTCAGGCGATGCGAAGAGGGCGACTCCCGCGACACCGGTCAGTTCGAGAAGGACACCGATCTGAACGGCACGAGCGGCCGGAAGGCGACCGCTCAGTGCGCCGCCGACACCGGATGCGACGAACGCACCACCGGCAAGCCACAGCAGAACCAAACCTGACGAGATCGGGCTCAGCCCGATGACGTTCTGCAACCAAAGAGGAATCGCGAAGAGGATTCCGAATTCACCCATCGAGATGATGGCGGCCGCGATCGAACCATTTCGGAACGACGCGATGTTGAAGAGTTGCAGGTCGAGCAAGACGTTTTTGTGCTGGCTCTCGCGTCGCTTTTCCCAGATAACGAACAGAATCGTCGAGACGAGTGCAATCGCGAACGAGACCGGAATGACCGAGATTCCGGTGGTTGGCCACTCGAAGTCTCCGATGACGAACTGGTTCTTGGTGTTGATCTCCCACCATCCGTACACGCGACCCTCAATGAGTGCGAAGACGAACGTCGAGAACATCACGACCGAGATTGCCGCACCGACGATGTCGATTCCACCGGCGCGTTGTGCAACTTTGGACTCGCCAATGTAGATGGCAAGACCAACGAGAATGAGTGCCCCGAGCGGTGCGTTAATGAAGAACGCCCAACGCCACGAGAAATCGGTTGCGAGCCATCCACCGAGGACAGGTCCCACAGCAACCATTCCACCAATCGTGGAACCCCACACCGCAAATGCGATGCCGCGCTCTTTGCCTTGGAAGTTTGCATTCACGAGCGAGAGCGTTGTCGGAAGAACCATCGCACCGCCGATGCCTTGAATTACTCGAGCGAGAATGAGGACCTGAGCGGAATCGGTCAATCCTGCCCACATTGAGGCAAGAACAAAGATTGTGATACCGATCATGAGGAGCAGCTTGCGCCCAATGCGGTCGGCGAGTGAACCCCACACGAGCAACAGGGATGCAAATACGAGGACGTAGCTCTCTTGGACCCATTGAACCTCTGTCGAAGTCAGTTCAAGGTCGGAGATGAGCGACGGGAAGATAGTGTTGACGATCGTTCCGTCGATGATGACCAAGGAAATGGACATCGAGACGAAAATCAGACCGATCCAACGGTTGCGTGACGTAGCCACAATTCTCAATTCTGTTGGGGGCGTTTCTCTCTGAAGTGTAGCCCCGCAGAGACTATCGAACCGCGCGTTTCACCAATTCGGTGATTCTCTTCTCGACCGCTGGGGTCACCTCGAGAAGCGCGAATCCTGTCGGCCACATCTCACCGTCGTCGAGATTCGCCGCGACATCAAAGCCGAAGGTGCAATAACGAACCTTGAACTTCCCCGACGCTTGGAAAAAACAGATGTTCTTGCCGTCCTTATAAAAAGCGGGCATTCCGTACCAGGTCTTCGGCGCCAATTCCGGCGCGGCCTTCATCACGATGTCGTAAACCCGTTGCGCGAGTGCGCGGTCACCCGGGTTCATCGACTCGATGTTCTCGAGGACTTCCTGCTTGTGTTGTTCAGGGGTGAACTTGCGACGGCGTTCCGCCGCTGCAGCGCGCATGGCGGCCTTTTCCTCTTTGCTAAACGTGTCGGCCATGATGTCCTTTCACAAACCCTGAGCGTCGCGTGACGTGGGGCGTTATGACGCCTCTAGACCTCAATCGAGATATCGAACGTGATGACTCGACGTTGCGGCAAGTGATAGTAGTGAGCCGGAGTTGTCGCGTTTCGGTGGAGAGTTGCGAAAATCAGTTCCTCCGCCTTGTTGAGTCCGGTCTTGTCCGCGGGGACGAGCGTTCGATCCGTCACGAAGTAGATCGCGTCACGTTCGTCAAGATGTTGCGCAACAGACTTCGAGCGCAGAGCTCGGGGGACGTTTCGCTGTTCCATGAATCCGGTCGTCACTGTGACGGTCGACAAATAGTCGTTGACCTTGTCCAGGACCGGAGGTTTGTGTGACAACGGCACGTCGAGAGAGTCAACCTTGACCACAAAAATTTCGCGCGGCATGCTCCCCAAGATCTTGATTTGTTGCTCAAGAGCCTGTGGGACGATTCCAAACACCGACGTGGGATAGATGCCGACGTTGTCCGTCAACGTCACCTTCTTTTTGTCGCGAAGACGTGTGACCTGATTCCAGCTCATCGACGTTTCGCTCAGGCGCTTATCCAACTCGTGGCGACCCTTACGCCAAATCCACATCATGGACGCCAGGCAGAAACCGGCGAGGAGCGGAACCCACGCACCAGTGAACAACTTGGTTGCGGTGGACGCGAAGAACGCGATGTCCATCACAAGGAACAAGGCGAATACGGGCCACAACAGCCAGCGACGCGAGTGCCACTTGCTTCCCGCGAGGATGAGCAAGCCGATTGTCGACACGAGCATCGTTCCTGCGATTGCGAAGCTATAAGCGCCGGCGAGCGCCGAAGAACTTTCGAACACAATGACGACCGAAATCGCGCCAATACCAACCATGATGTTGACAAACGGAACATAGATTTGTCCGCGTTCCTGGTTGTTGGTGTGCTTGATGCGAATGCGCGGCAAGAAACCGAGCTGGACGGCCTGGCTGGTCAACGATGCGACAGCGGTGATGAGGGCCTGCGAGGCGATGATGGTCGCCATCGTCGTGATGCCAAGCAACAGAAGCGTGGGCAATCCTGCCGGAACCATCCCGTAGAACGTGTTGCCGGCCGCGCTGGGGTCGCGCAAGAGAAGCGCACCCTGGCCGAAGTAGTTGAGAGGCAGCGCAAGGCCAGCCAGCGCAAACCACCCGAGTCGAATCGGGAGTCGCCCGAAGTGTCCGAGGTCAGAGAACAACGCCTCCGCGCCGGTGACGGCGAGGATGACGGAGGACATGACGAAGAGCGTTTGCCATGAATGCGCTGCGACGAAGTCGATTGCATACATCGGGTTGAGCGCGACGAGCGATTCGGGGTTTTGTGCGACCTGTGAGATACCGATTACTGCCAACGTCAAGAACCACAGCACCATCACGGGACCGAACAGCGCTCCGATTCGATGCGTTCCCCTGAACTGGAAGGTGAACAAAATCGCCAAAATTGTCACGGTCAACGGTACGACGAGGAATTCAAGATCTGCGTTGACGGTCTTGAGCCCCTCAACAGCAGACAACACTGAAATTGCTGGCGTCAAGACACCGTCGGACAGTTCGAGTGCCGCGGCCAGGAGAAAAACGAAAACGGTGAATCCCGCGATGCCTTTTCGACCGTCACGAAGTTTGCTGGGTAGTTGCGAAAGGAGTGCAAGAGTCCCACCCTCGCCCTTGTTGTCGGCGTTCAACACGAAGACCAAATACTTGATGGAGACGACGGCTGTGAGAGTCCAGAACACAAGGGACAGAACTCCGAGAATCTCTGCGCGTGTGTCTCCACCGGCTCGGACCGCCTCGTTGAAGGCATAAATCGGGCTGGTTCCGATGTCGCCGAACACAACCCCCATCGCACCAAGTGTCAGTGCGGAGGTGCGCCCGATTCCGGCTTTCTGATTCGACTTCTTCATTACTGCCTTGCTTCTCAGTGGGGTGCAAACAACCCTCCAAATCTAGTACTCGGATTGTTCGCCCGTTAACCACAACCACTTACGGAAAGGATCCCCTTGTTTGAGGATTGTCGAGAAACAATGAGGCCAGATCGACGGGCTTCCTGTGCTCGACCGCGTCAGGGGAGCCGGAACAATCCCAACGCATGCGCGGCGAGAGGAACGCTTGCGATCAAGAGGACGTTGCCGAGTTCGTCGCCTGTTATTCTCAGCGCAATCCCTCCCAGAATCAGTGTCGCGGCGATGATCGCAAAAGGTACCCGGCGCGTGCTTCGGTCCAAGCGCCTGACGCTCTTCTCAAGCTCGGGAACCCGAACCGCGACCAGTCCCTGATCCAACCGGGCGAGAGTCGCATCAAGCCGCCTGGGCAATTTCGCAAGCGTCGACAAGAACTCGATTACTTCGCGGCCGACCGCGTTGAGAGTCGATGACCCGCCCCCGTTCAACAGGGTGCGAGAGAACGGGTCGACCGCGTCCCACATGTTGAAATTTCGATTGAGCGCACTCGTGACTCCCGAAATCAGCGAGATTGAGCGGAGGAGCAGAAGGAAGTCTTCAGGTAGCTGGAACGGCAACGTGCGGAGCAGGTCACTGAATTCGAGTGCGAGCTCACGGAAAACTTTGGGGTCTGTCTGCGTGATCTCTGCGACGCCGACACCACCAAACCGATCAAAGACAGCCGCGATTGCACGTTCAAGCTCGATGGCATCCGCACTCGGCAGCAAAACCCGCAGTCGTTGCATGGCCTCCACGCAGCCTCGCGCGTCTCGTGCGACAAGCGCGAAGATGAACCGCTGCAACCCTTCACGCAATTCGTCGCTGATTTCGCCCATCATCCCGAAATCGATGTAGGTCAGCGCGAAAGGAAAATCCGCGCCTGGCCGGGAGGGAGTGACGAAAATGTTGCCTGGGTGCGGATCGGCATGGAAAAAGCCGTGGTTGAAGATTTGCTCAAACGTGACACGTGCGAGTTCGGCCGCGACGGCATTGGGGTCGATCCCCGCACTGATCAAAGAATCGACATCACTGATCTTGATGGCGGACACATCTTGGAGCGTCAACACTCTGGTCGATGATCGTTCCCACACGACTTCAGGAACCGTCACACGACTGTCCCCGCCGAAGTTGTCTCGGAACCGCTCGAGGTTCCCCGCTTCGTGCCGGTAATCAATTTCAGCGAGGCTCACGGTCGCGAATTCTTCGACAAGGGCTGGTGCATCGGTGCGACGAGAGACGAGTTTGATACGCGAGAGCCACGAACCGATTCGGCGCAGAGCACGCAGGTCGACATCGACGATCTCTTCGATCCCGGGGCGAAGAACCTTGACCACGACGTCCGTCATACCGAAATCACTCGCTAGACCGGGTGCGAGCGAGGCACGATATGCCTGGCCGAGAGACGCCGACGCTATCGGGATTGAATCAAAACGTTCGAACGCCACGTCAAGCCCGAGTGCTAGTTCACGTTCGACAAGCGCACGAATGTCAGTAAATTCCTGCGGCGCCACCGCGTCTTGCAGAGACTCCAACTCTGCGGTGATCGCTGCGGGAAGCACATCGAGACGCGATGAGGCGAACTGACCTGCCTTGATGATGAGTCCGCCCAGCCTGGCCGCCAAAACACTGAACCGACGGGCCATCCGGCGATAACGCGTGATGCGTCGGGACGCCACCCACCGCGACAGGCCAAACTTGGGCAGAACGAGTTCAAACCACCAGGTTTGAAGAAGAGCGAAAGCCGCGAATCGCAGTATTCGCCGGTATCGACTTTTCACCGGTTATTTCGCCGAGAGAATCTTGTGAATTGCGACCCTCGCTTCGTCGATCGCTGCTGCGGCCGCGGCCTGTTGTTCGGTCGTTCCGTGCTGCGAAACATCGAATGCAACTTTGGCGAGCCGACGCGATGCGGTCGTCAACTCACTGTTCAACCCCGGCCACTGCGGCGCGGACCAGCCATCCTCTGTCTCGGGGATCGATTCAGCTTTGGCTTTGCCCGTCTTGGTCAGTGAATAAGTCTTGCGGTCTTTCACCATCTGAACTGAAACGAGTTGTTCATCAAGCAGGCTTTCAAGAAGCGGATAAACCTTTGCCGAGGAGGGCTTGATGCCCCAATCGTTTGACTCGTGAATCAACGTGATGACTTCGTGCCCGGTCTTCGCCCCGCCCAACAAGGCCACGAGGACCGCGTGGCGCAACCCGGACTCGCTCCAGACGCGCGCCGGCCGGACCGAATCCGACATCGACGACCCGGCCGAGCGGATCACATCACCGATGTTGTCAACGAGTGCGCGGAAATCGAAATTGTTGTTCTTGTCGTTCATGCTTGACCTCACCGAATTCGGGGTACGTGTCGACTTGCTGACCACCAGCATAATTCACGAAAATCTGCGGCTCATTTCGCCCCGTTTGACGCGTTTTCACAGCAACGGTGACTAGGTTCGAATGCTATGGAAGAACTTTTCGACGTCATCGGCGGGCTTCCCGTGCACCCCTTAGTCATCCACTTCGTCGTGGTGCTTGTCCCACTCGCGGCCGTTGGGTTGATTGTCGCCGTCGTGAACTCCGCCTTCCGCAGGCGATTTGCCGTTGCACTGGTTTCCCTGCTCGCAGTCTCGCTGCCGCTTGCGTTTGTCGCGAAGGAATCAGGGGAAGCGCTCTCCGAACGGGTCGGCATCACCGAGAAACACGAAGAGTTGGGTGACTCCTTCCCCGCGTGGGTTGCGGCGCTCCTTGTTGTCTCCGTCGTGTGGTTGTTCGTTGCTCGTCGCGGTGGAATGGATTTAGTTCGTAAGGTTCTCGGATTCATTCTCGTCATCGCGTCGGTCGCCGTCACAACCATGACTTTCCTCGTCGGGCACTCCGGAGCCGAGGCAACGTGGGCGAACCTCATCGGCGCATCGGCAAATCCCAGTGCTTCCGAAAGCCCGACTGACGCGGCGACAGATCCCGCCGCTGACGCGCTCACCGCATCCGTCGTCAGCCAACACTCAACACCCGATGATTGCTGGACCATCATCAACGGCACTGTTTACGACATGACCCCCTTCCTTGAACGACACCCCGGCGGTGCATCAGCTATCGAGGCCTTGTGCGGGACTGACGGGACGGAACGCTTTATGGGCCAACACGGATCGGCCGGAGATCCCAATAGGGAACTCGAGTCCCTAGCCGTCGGGCCGCTCGTAGCTCAATAGCGAATCCGCGAGAATGTTCTTGTGAGAGGGAGGGCGGTGACACCATGACAGTGATGCCCATGTTCCCGTTGTCTTCCGTCCTATTCCCCGCGATGCCGTTGACGCTGCGGATTTTCGAAGAGCGGTACCTGAGACTGCTCGGTGACCTGATGGGGTCTGAAGAACCAGAATTTGGTGTTCCGTTGGTCACACGTGGCTCGGAAGTTGGCGGTGGGGATGGACGAATGTCGGTCGGCACCATCGCAAGCGTGACGGAAATTGGCACTACCGATGAGTTTCTTGGACTGGAATCTTTCGGGTCACGACGGTTCATGGTCCGTGAATGGTTGCCCGATGACCCCTACCCAATAGCGGACATCGACTACCTCCCGGATCTGGAGTGGGATGTCAACCTCACCCCCAAACGAAACGATCTCGAAATCACGGTTCGTCGTCTGCTCACCACAATCAGCGAATTCGGACAACTGGTGTTCGGACCTGACATCGAATTGAGCGAAGACCCGATGGGCGCGTGTTGGCAACTTGCGGGGATTCTGCCGGTTGGTGAACTCGATCGTTTCGACATGCTCTGTTCGCAATCAGCAGAAGAATTGCTGAGCCGAGCAACGACAATTGCCTCCACTGCGGAGATTGCCCTGAAGGCGATGATTGACGACAACTCGGACACAACTAACGATTGAGACGGAACGAGGCAACGAGATGGCGAAGGTTATCCGCGAACGAATGACGGCGCCGCAGGAAGACGATGTGGTCGTGTTCCTCATCGGTATGCGCATCAACAATTGGTTTGCGATTCACCGATGGCTGCCGGTTTTTCTCGCGATGCCGAAGATGCTCACCGAACTCCATGTCGACCGGAGCCTCGGGTTTCGATCGTATGAAATGTGGCTCGCCCGCACGGTGATTCTCGTGCAGTACTGGGAAAGCGCCGACAAACTAATGGCCTACGCCAAAGCAAAGGATTCTGAACATTTGCCGGCGTGGAGAGCGTTCAATCGCGCAGCGATAAATTCAGATGCTGTCGGAATCTGGCATGAGACGTATCTCGTTGACAAAGGTCGAAGCGAAAACGTCTATGTCAACATGCCCCCTTTTGGATTCGGCAAGGTCGGCAAACTTGAACCTGCGAAGGGTCGTTTGAAGGACGCGAAAACCCGACTCGGTCGCTAAGCAGCGGGGCGACGGAAAGTCGGCGCTTAGCTGATCCGGCGTCTGCGGATCGCGATGGTGGCCCCGCCAGCAACCGCAGCAAAGGCCACGGCTCCCGAGAACGCTAGTTGCTCTGTCGAGACACCGGTTTCCGCAAGTTCGTGTTCATCAGGGAGACCGGTTGCGATGGCAATTGCCTCTGTGTAGAAGCGGTCTTCATTGTCGGTCGGGTTGAGGAAATAGCTTTCAAATCGCGCCGTCGCAGCGAAGTCATTGATGTCAGCGCTCCAGAGCTCAGCCTGCCCGCTTTCCATTTGAAGCCACGCGGTTCCGTTTGAGTCAAACGCCAACGCTCCCGACTTTTTGCCCGTCACGGTGTCGTAATCAGCGAGAATCAGCGTGGTTGACCCATCACTCAAATCGACCTCAACGAGGTTGTTTTCAACGTCGTCATAGTCAAAACTGAGGACGTAAGCTCGGCCATCGACCGGGTTAATCGCGAATGAATACGTGTCGCCAAACGTTTCGGTATTCCCGATCGACGTCACGCTTGCATCGGTGAGGTCGAAGGAATAGAGCTCCTCGTTCCAATCGATGAGATACGCCTCTCCTTCGCGCGAAATCGCTAGCGCCCCCGCAGAAACACCGACGGGCAAATCTGCAATCTCGCTAAATTCGCCCGTCGCGGGTTCGACGGAATAGAGCGTGTAAGGGTCGGCCCAATTGTGAATCCCGATGACGTAAATTTTCCCGTCAGTCGGATTGAAAGCACTTCCTGACCATCCGCCACCAAGAGCAGATGAACCTTTTGGCGTTGTTACGCCTGTGCCGGGGTCCAGTGTGAGCAGATCCCCGGTGAACGCATCGTCGAATTCGAATACGAACAACTGACTACCCGGAACAAGAGTGCCTGGCGTAACCGCGGCTTGTGCGGCCTGTGTGCCCGCGAGCGACAGGGCCCCGGTCAGAAATATGGCTGAGGCGGTGGCTGCAAACTTGTTCACGGGATATGTCCTTTGAGTTGGGGTGGGTCACAACTTCGTCTCCTCAGGCTACAGGTCTTAGAAGTCAACTGAAGGAGCAGGTCTTGGACAGAGACAATCGTATTCGTGAGCCTGTTGCAATAGACCGTGGAGCAGTGTTTTTCCCGGACAGAGAGTCTCTATGGAGTTGACCCACTGCCGGCCACGGGCAACCGGATTCAATCGTTGCGAGGACCGTTCGCTGCATGTGCAGCAGCGATAGCGTGCTTCCCTGCCGGAACGGTGACAGCGATGAACGCGATAACGACGGTCGCCGCACCAGTGATGATCAAAAGAAGTTC
>JBJOQU010000128.1:0-5920 GCA_046049745.1 Actinomycetota bacterium
CTCGTTGTTCTGCCCGCGCTTTACTCGCTCGTCGAAGGCGCGAAGGAACGTCGTGAAATCAAGCGGGCAACCAAGCCGGCCAAACCTTCAGCGAAAAAGCCACGCGCAGCTAAGGCCTAGCCAATCGCGACCGCGGTCGCATCGAGTCGATGTGAGGTGCGCGTCAGCTGCGCCCCGACAGTCAGTGTGATGAGAGGGCTAGCAAAGTCGACCTCGTCAAGGTTGGTGAGGTTGACGCACAGGATGCCGTTCGCAGCTGCGAGCATGTGTGCGCACGGGCCTGGCCTTAGGTCAGGCTGGTCAAGGCGCGGGGCATCTATCCCTACAGCCAAAACACCTCGAACGATCAGTGCGGCCACAATTCCGGGGTCAAGTGTGGGGTGTTCGCGCTCGTACGCCACGCTCGCACGATTCGTGCTGCCGTGCAGCCGGCCCCATCCCGTGTCAAACAAGACGATGTCACCGGGTTTGACATCCGCGATCTGGTCGGCGACGGCGGAAAACGGAATTTCGGCCTTCTCGTTATAACCCAAGGCTCTCACAATTACTCCGCGACCGACGAAGCGTTCAAGAGGGATTTCCTGCAATTCGCTGGTTGAAGGGTCAGCGTCCCGCGGCAACAAGATCCGAGTGGCAACGGCCGAAACCACATCATCCGCGTCCGGGTGTGTGAGATTGACGTCGCGAGAATTTCCCATACCAAACAGTATGACCGCTAACCGGACAGAAAATTAGTGGTGCAAGTTGCTGCCTTTGCCATTTGTTACATCGCGTTCGTAACACAACTACCGCGACCGAGTTCCGCTTTGTACCGTAGGAACACCTCGTCCCAAGGAGACTCCCATGGCCCGCATTTATTCCGACATCACAGAGGCGTTCGGAAACACTCCCCTCGTCAAATTGAACAAGGTGACGGATGGTTCAACAGCGACCGTTCTCGCGAAGCTCGAGTTCTACAACCCTTCATCAAGCGTCAAGGACCGCCTCGGAATTGCCATTGTCGACGCAGCCGAAGCATCGGGCCAGCTCACGCCTGGCGGAACCCTGGTTGAGGCCACCTCGGGAAATACCGGAATCGCGCTCGCGATGGTCGGAGCAGCCCGCGGCTACAAGGTTGTCCTCACGATGCCCGAATCCATGAGCATCGAGCGTCGCGCTCTGCTCAAGGGCTTCGGCGCCGAACTCGTCCTCACGCCCGCCGCTGAGGGAATGAAGGGCGCTGTGTCACGCGCGGAGGAGATCGCCGCTGAACGCGGTGCCGTTCTCGCCCGTCAGTTCGAGAACGAAGCGAACCCTGCGATTCACCGCAAGACGACCGCGGTGGAAATTTGGAACGACACCGACGGCAAGGTCGACATCTTTGTTGCCGGTGTCGGAACGGGTGGAACCATCACCGGTGTTGGTCAAGGCCTCAAGGAACGTAACCCCAACGTCAAGATTGTCGCAGTCGAGCCCCTCGACTCACCAATCCTCAACGGTGGCGCACCCGGACCCCACAAGATTCAGGGAATCGGGGCCAACTTCGTTCCCGATGTTCTGGACCGCGAAATCTACGACGAGGTCATCGACGTGTCGACACCCGACGCCGTCGCCACCGCTCGTCGTCTTGCAACGGAGGAGGGAATCCTCGCCGGTATTTCGTCGGGTGCCACCGCGTGGGCTGCGCTCGAATTGGCGAAGCGACCCGAGAACGCCGGCAAGACGATTGTCGTTATCCTCGCATCGTACGGAGAACGTTATCTGTCGACGATTCTTTTCGAGGGTATTCTCGATTAGGTGAAGCCACTCCATCGCATCCGCGAAGACATCAGCGTTGCGATGAAGTTAGACCCCGCTACGCGAAACGGGTTTGAGGCATTCTTCGTCCTTTCCGGCCTGCACGCGGTGTGGTGGTATCGACTGACGAACACGTTGTGGCGTCACCGCCTTCCATTCATTGCGCGCTTCCTGTCGCAACTCGTTCGCTGGTGGACGCTGATTGAAATTCATCCCGGCGCGCGAATCGGCGACCGACTGTTCATCGACCACGGTGCGGGCGTGGTTATTGGCGAAACCGCGATCATCGGTGACGACTGCATCTTCTATCACGGTGTAACCCTGGGAGGCCAGGGCGATGTGCGTGGCGACCGCCGCCACCCCCAGATCGGTAACAACGTCATCATTGGTGCCGGTGCGATTGTGCTCGGACCCATCACAATCGGTGACAACGCCAAGATCGGCGCCGGCGCAGTAGTCGTCAGTGACGTTCCCGCCGGTCGGACTGCCGTTGGCGTCCCGGCAAAGATTCTTCCCGAAAAGAAATCTCGATGATTAAATTCATCACGCGAGTTCTTTTTCCGCCTCTGATACGTCTGCTGTTCGCCGCGAATGTTGTTGGAAAGAAAAACATGCCGGCCAAGGGCGGCGTCATTTTGGCCAGCAACCACTTATCGTTTTTTGACTCCGTCATCATCACGATCATGTCGCGCAGGCCGGTGTCGTTTCTCGCCAAGGCCGAGTACTTCACGGGAACGGGATTCAAGGGCTGGCTCTCACGGTCCTTCTTTGAGGCGATCAACGCAATTCCCGTCCACCGCAATTCCGCGTCGGCCGCGCAAGACGCACTCGATGCTGGCCTCGAACGCCTGGTCGATGGTGAAGCCTTCGCGATGTACCCGGAGGGCACCCGTTCGCTGGACGGTCGCCTTTATCGCGGGAAAACCGGTGTTGCGTGGCTGGCTCTCACCGCGGGTGTTCCCGTGGTTCCCGTCGCGTTAACGGGCACGAACAACATTCAGCCGGTCGGTGCAAAGGGAATCCGTCTCGCGAAACTTCGCATCGAATACGGTCAGCCAATGGACCTGTCGAAGTTTGGAACCGCCGAGAGCGGTAAGGCTCGTCGCGAAGCGACCGACGCAATCATGGACGCGATTCAGAAAATGTCCGGTCAAGAATACGCGGGCATTTACAACGAAAAACCAGCCGTCACGGTGACGGCCAAGGTCCGCCGTCTCTTTAGGGGGCGGGCTCCTCTGACGTAGCCTGCTGCGCGTCGATCTCGGCGCGAACGGCGGCCATGTCCAAGCCACGAACCTGGCTGATGAGGTCCTCCAGCGCGGGCTCCGGTGCGGCGCCCGCTTGGTTGTACAACAGCACTCCGTCACGGAAGATCATCAGCGTAGGGATTGACCGAATCCCGGCCATTGCGGAGAGGTCCTGCTCGGCATCGGTATCGACCTTGGCAAAAGTAATGTCAGGGTGCTTCTCACTCACACGCTCGAAAATCGGGCCGAACTGGCGGCAGGGGCCACACCATTCAGCCCAAAAGTCAACGAGGACGATTGAATCGTCTGAATTCACGGCCGCTTCGAAGCCAGCACGGTCAAGGTCGATAGTTGCCACGATGTTCTCTCTTTCGATCGCAGTCAGTCTAAGCGTTTGTCGGCACAGAGGACGGGACAGCCTGCGGTTCGCGCGCTGCGATGTACCCCGTAAATGTTGTGGCGCCGTTGCTGGCGAGTGACCAGTGGACTGTGAGTTCATCGAACATCGACATTCCCAAGCCGGGTTCCACGTCTGCCAGAGCGATGCCATTGTTGGTCGCCTCGATGAGGATAAGGTCGCGAGACGCCGACGTGATGGAGAGAGTCATGCGGGTCGCCTTGCCGTGGCGGATTGCATTGTTGATGATCTCAAGGCTTGTCACCAGCACCGCTTCGGCGAGGTCGGAGTCACGGTGAAGCATCGTCTCGACCGATTCGTCGAGAGAGAAATCAATCGTGCACATCCCCGACCAGAACTCGATTGCACGCCGCAGCTCGCCGACGGAATCGGGTGTAGCTCCGCCCGTGTCGCGCAAAACGTCGAACATGCTGTTGAGAGTGGACGTGATTCGCATTGCTTCCACGGAGGTGATTTCGCCCGCGCCGGATCGAACCAGTTGAGATTCGGCGTGAACGCGGGACTGAATCGCTGAATGAAGGGCGTGCGCAATGTGGCGTTGACGCAACCACGCCCGCCGGCGAACCTCAGACGTCTCGAGTGACATCTCTCGTCGTGCTGTTGTCATCTCGGCCAGCCGCACTTCTCCTAAGTGAGCGACAAGCCGCTGTGCGACATAAAGAAGTCCAGGTACGAGCGTCGCGGTGACAAGAGCGAGAGTAATTTCAATTCCAACGCCGTAATCGCGGAACAGCGAAATGTCGATCCACGCGACCACCAGACCCATGCCGAGATGCGCCAAGACAACAATCACCACTATCAGCCGAACGGACAGCGTGAGCCCGGCCATGAGGCGTTGGAAAATTCTCAGGCCGGCCCACGTGACACTCGCGCCGATGAGCGCCGTCACAACGCCATTGATCAGGGGCACCACGTCAAACAGGGTCACAACGGTCGCCAAATATACGGCTGCGGCTGCAACTAACGGCCCGACAAAACTGTCGGCTGTGGGAAAGACCGGTCGGGCGGCCGGGAGACTCATCGAATCTGCCGACGCGCGTTGTGTTCGGGCTCTCGCTGCCAACGAGTGGCTCAAGGGTCGGACGACGGTGGAGATGAGCTTGTCTAAAGCGTCACCAACCCGCGCGCGCGAACTCGATTGGAGGGTTGCAACAATCGCGTCTACCTGCGGGCGAAGCGTCTGTTCTGATTCCGTGACCAGCACATCGTCAGCTCGAGCAATGTCCGCAAGAATCTCGTCACGTTCAGCGCGCAGGCTTTCGATTGCACGTCGCGACGCAGCTCGCTCGCGCCATCCCTTGGCAATGGTGGCGACGATGAACGTACTCGCGATGACAAGAACGGGGATTGCACCAGCAGACAGCAAGGCGCGCGACGTGAAAAAGCTTTCACGGTTGATGCCAAGACCGTCAATCACTGCGGTCACAACAGCGGCACGAATGATTCCGATCGCGACCAACGAGCCGACAATCAGGGGGATGCGACCAATTGTGCGCGGACGGATGAACGGACCAGCGAGGATGATGAGCCCGATCGTGAGTCCGACGGACAATCCTGCGACACCCAGTGCGGATAACAATGTGGGTGTGGCAAGCCGGTTGTACTCCGAAATTGAGACGAACGGAATCCCCATCGCGGTGTACAACGCGAACGTTGGCCATCGGAAGAGCCAATCGGAATTGAGTGCGTCAACGAGACGTCGCCAGCGATCGGTTAGTGCGCGAGGCGAATGACTATCGACCACTGAGTTGATCCCAGTACAAGCGGGCGAGTTGTACGCGAGCACTTGGGCCGGCGGGGATGCCGGCCGCGGTGATCATGCGTCCAATCATTCGTTCCACCGCACGAACCGTCGTGCCACGTTCCGCCGCAATCTCGTCGTTGGTCTTGCCAGCCGAGACGAGAGTCAGCACAGCAATCTGAAGGTTGGACAAAGCGCGAACAGACTCGTCTTCTTGCATCTGCCGCAACGCCTGACCCGATCCGAGGGCTTCTGATACGGCCTCACGGAGGGCATTCGTCGACGTGAGTTCGGTCTTGACGATGTAGGACGCGTCTTGCGGAATCGTGTCCCAGCCCTTTCCTGTGATGCGCGGGTCCGAGAGGTTGGTGATGAACACGACGGCGACGTCGGGGACGTCAACACGGACGCGTTGGACAACGTCAATGCCCGTCGGCCCGATTCCGAGGTCGATGTCAGCAACAATCAACGTCGGTGCCATTTCCTGAACCGCAGTGAGCGCGGCGAGCGCGTCATGGGCGCGTGTGACGGTCCAGCCTTCTGACTCGAGAATTTCCGAGATGATGCTGCAGATCAGCGGTTCGTCGTCGACGACGACCGCGTGGCGGACCTGAGCAACCATCGACCGCTATTTCTTTCGGGCCGCAACAATCAGTTTTTCGACCACGTCGAGCGGAGACTTCTTACTTTCGGCGGCCTGTGCCACGACCCATCGGGCAGCATCCCCGTGAAGTGTCA
>JBJOQU010000129.1:0-7690 GCA_046049745.1 Actinomycetota bacterium
TTGTTGGGGCGGCAACTCCGTTCACACTGCGGCTCACGAACGTCTGGCACCTCGCCAGTGACATCTCGGGAGTTCTCGGGACTCGCTCGAGCGTGTTCGACCTCATTGATTCGCTTCACCCTACCGCGGCGGTTGCGGGCGTCCCAACAGACCGCGCACTCGCCACCATCGCCGATGTCGAGGCAATCCCGCGTGGGCGCTACGCCGGTCCGATCGGGTGGGTCGACGGCGCGGGGAACGGTGAATGGGCAATCGCACTTCGCTGCGCTCAGTGGCGTGATTTAGAGATCGTCGCTCACGCGGGTGCGGGAATTATTGAGGGGTCTGACCCCGAGTCGGAGTTCGCCGAAACCGAATTGAAGTTCCGCCCGATCCGCGACGCGCTCGTCGGCTAGGAACGAGGGAGTACGACCTCGACCAAAGTTGGCCGGGTCACTTCAGAAAGTGCGGACGTCAACTCGCCTCGAGTGGTGACACGGTGGAAACCGAGACCGAAAGCGCGCGCGACGCCCTCGAAGTCGATGTTTTGCGGTGTGCGCATGACGCGATCGAAGTGAGTGCGATTCGCCGTTTCGGCGACGGGCAGATCATCGAAGATTCGGCCACCACCGTCATTTCCCACGATGACCTGGATTTTTCCGCGCAGGTTTGCAAGTGCACCGATGTCATGCTGAGCCGCGAGGTCTCCGAGGACCACACGGGTGACTCCGTTTTGCGTTGCGATGGGGTTTGACTGCGCGGCAGTCGCGATTCCCTGCGCCGTCGCGATGGTGCCGTCGATACCTGCAAGCCCGCGGTTGGAGTGAACCTTCAGCGGCTTGCCGGGAAGGATCGAGTCCGCGACCCGGATGAGACGCGAAGCCCCGAACACGAGTCGGTCATGCGGCCAGGTGACGTCCCACACCGCGCGCACGAGCATTTCGGGTGTGACGGGTTGACGCTGAATGAGCATTTCGTGGCGGGCGAAGTCTGCGCGTTCCGCGCTCTCTTCCGCGAGACTTCCCTGCACATCGGCAGCAGGATCGGCGAGTTCCTCGTCGATGGTCATACGCGAGATGCGCGCCCATGGCAACGCCCACTTCTGGGCGTAGTCCTCGCCATTACCTTCGACCGTGATGGTATCGACGACGAGCGCCCGCGGGTTGGGCCGATAGGGATTCGCCTCGGGTCCGCGCACAACGATGACATCAACGTTCGCTCGAGCGCACAGGCCATCGATCGCGCGCGACAAAGTAGGGCGGCCGACGACGACAACCGACTGGATCGTCTCCGCAAATTCGGGACGAGCCAGCAGGCGACGGTAGTCGGTCACGAGGTGAGGACCGAAGTGCGCACCACTCGCTATTTCCGCAATCAACGGCGCACCAAGTTCGCGAGCCCACTTTTCGGCACGGGCACCTGCACCGTAACCGGCAACGACGATGGTCCCGGGGGCGGCGACTACACCAACCGAACTGCGCCCGGGCTCGGCAGCGGGTAGTTCGCCTTGCTTGACTGAATCGTATGAGCGGGAATCGATGTGCGACGACAGGGGTTCGACAAACTGCACGTTCACGTGAATCGGGCCGGACTCGTTGATCGCGGCTGTGACGACCTCGTCAGCCCATTGCGCCCCTGATTGCAGGGCGTCGGCGCCAGGCGGTGGAACATCAACGCTCTTACGTGCGGCAACTCCAAACGCACCGATGTGAACGGTGGTCTGGTTTGCGCCCGTGGTTCGCAAGACCGACGGGCGGTCGGCCGTGATGACGATGAGCGGGATTCCGGCGTGGTGCGCTTCAAGGACTCCGGGGTGAAGATTCGCGACTGCCGTGCCCGACGTCACGATGATCGCGACGGGGCGCTTTGTTTCGACCGCAAGCCCCAGTGCGAGATACGAGCCGACTCGCTCGTCGATGACGACGTGTAGGTTCAGCAACTGGCGATCGGCGAAGGCTGCCGCGACGAGGGCGAGTGCTTGGGAACGAGATCCTGGCGACAGAACGACGTCTCGAACCCCGCGCGCAACGAGACCCTCGAGAAAGGCGAACGCCCAGCCGCTCGACGGTGCGACGGACGCGTCAATCACGAGTTGGTCCTGGCGGGGTGCCGTCCTCGTCGTCGAGTTTGCGGAGTTCCTCTTCGAGTCGCGCGATGCGTTCATCCGTCGTTTCCGACTCGGGGGCTCTGAAATTGGGGTCGTCGTCTGGGGCGATGATCAACTCACCGGATGTGTTTCGACGCGTCTTGCCCAAGATGAACCACAAGATCGCACCGATCGGGGTCACCACGATAACGATGACCGCCCACAGCACCTTGTTGAGTGAACGCAAGCGGCTGCGAGGTGTAAAGAAAATGTCCGCCAGCGCGTAGATGTCCACGGCGATAACGACAATCGCGAGAGTGAAGAGAACGCGTGCGAGCATGCTCAAAGTCTAAAGGTCGCGGTGACCCTACGATTAGAGATATGAAACCGTGGGTCCTTTACACCGCAGCCCGTCTGGGGATGTTCCTCGTCGCGCTGACCCTCCTGCTGTTGCTCGGCACGGGTTGGATCTTCGGAACAATTTTCGCTACCGCGATTTCGCTTTCGCTCAGCATCCTTTTCCTCGGGTCCCTCCGTCAGCGCGTTGCAGACGGCATCCGAACGCGAGTGGAGAAGCCGGTTCGAGATGCGGACTCGGCGACTGAGGACGACCAGCTCGACCGCTCGTCGAACTAACTGAGGAACCCGCGCAGCAGTGCGGCTGAGCCGGACAAGTGGTCGCGCATCGCCGCTTCAGCATCCTCCGCTCGGCCCGTCAAAATGGCCATGACGATCGCTTCGTGCTGCGCATTCGAGTGCGCGATGTTGGGCGACAGCAGCGGAATCTCGTCCAGCAGTTCGTTCACCTTCACACGCGTCTGTGCAACGTGATTGACCAGAGCGTTCGATCCGGTGAGTTCCGCAATCAATAGATGAAGTCGCGAATCAAATCGTCGATAATCGCGCGGTTCTGCAGCAGCCGTCTCGTGGTGTGCCGCCCAGAGTTTCTCGCGCATCTCTCCGGTCAGTTCGCTTGACGCCGCCTGGAACGCGGCGCCGGGTTCCAGCACCGCGCGAACGATGAGCAGGTCGTGAATTTCCGCAGCGGTGAACGCCGTCCGCGGCGAGACATCACCATCGCGCCCGATGACAACCGGCCCGTCGGGAATCGAGTCTGCAACGAAAGTCCCGCCGTATCGCCCGCGTCGGATAACCAGGTACCCGGCGTCCGTCAGTGACGCGATTGCATCTCGGACGGTGTCCCTCGAGATCTCAAACATTGTCGCGAGTTCGCGCTCGGGCGGAAGTTGTTCCCCTGCGTGGACGAGCCCCAAACGAATCGTGTGCAGGATGCGCTCAACGGCCTCTTCGTAGGCGTTACCTCCACGAATCGGAGTGAAAAGGAGCGACCTGCCTGCCCCGACACCCGAGGGGTCCAGGGTTGTCGGAACAGACAGGTCGAGGTCGTCCATGCGAATCAGAGCGGAGTGACGTAGGCGCCGGAAATTCCACCGTCGACGAGGAACGTCGATGCCGTGATGAAGCCCGCGTCATCACTTGCGAGGAACGCGACAGCAGCGGCGAGTTCTTCCGCCTTGGCAAAACGGCCGAGCGGGATGTGAACCAGTCGACGCTGTGCGCGCTCCTGATCCTTCGCGAAAAGTTCCTGCAATAGCGGGGTGTTGACCGGTCCAGGGCACAGTGCGTTGACGCGAATTCCCTGACGAGCGAACTGAACACCGAGTTCACGGCTCATGGCCAAAACGCCTCCCTTGGATGCGGTGTACGAGATCTGGCTCGTGGCGCTTCCCATGACGGCGACGAACGACGCGGTGTTGATGATCGAACCGCTGCCCTGCTTGGTCATGTGTCGCAAAGCAGCCCGGCAGCACAAATACACGCTCTTGAGGTTGACGTCCTGAACTTTCTGCCATGCGGGAAGTTCCGTCGTCTCAATCGAATCGTCGTCGGGCGGCGAGATCCCCGCGTTGTTGAAGGCGATGTCGAGGCTGCCGTAGGTCTTAAACGCGGTGTCGAACAGGTTGTTGACCTCGTCCTCGTCCGTGACGTTGACCTTGATGAAGAGTCCGCCGACCTCGGCTGCTGCTGCTTCACCCGATTCGGGGTTCATGTCACCGATGACGATCGTCGCACCTTCAGCGGCCATGCGCTTCGCGGTCGCAAGACCAATACCGCTGGCACCGCCGGTGATGACCGCGACCTTGCCTTTCAGGCGTTGGGTCAGATCCATTTGTTCAATAGCCATGTCGAGTCCTTTCTCTGGCTAATCAGTTGGGATGAAAACGTTCTTCTCTTCGGTGAAGTGAAGTGGCGCGTCCGGTCCAAGCTCGCGGCCAAGGCCGGATTGCTTGAAGCCACCGAACGGGGTGTTGTATCGGACAGACGAGTGCGAGTTGACGGACAGGTTTCCACTCTCGACCGCGCGCGAGACGCGAAGTGCACGACCGACGTCGCGGGTCCAGATCGACCCGGACAGACCGAACTCTGTCGCATTCGCAATCTCGACCGCTTCCGCTTCGTCCTCGAATGCATGGACGGTGACGATCGGTCCGAAGATTTCGTCCGTCATGCACGGGTCATCAAGACCGCGCGACAAGGCCACCGTCGGGGCAAACCAGTTTCCTGGGCCGTCCGGCGCGGAACCGCGGAAGATGACGTTCGCTTTGTCGAGATAGGCCTCAACAGACGCCTTGTGGTTGGAGTGAACGAGCGGCCCGACCTCGGTGTCGTCTTTCGTGGGATCACCCACGACGACTCCTTTCACCGCGGTTTCGAGTCCCTCCATGAACTGGTCAAGGACGGACTTCTGAACCAGAATTCGCGAACGCGCGCAGCAATCCTGACCAGCGTTCTCGAACACCGAGTACGGCGCGGTCGCAGCGGCCTTGTCCACGTCCGCGTCAGCGAAAACGATGTTGGCGCTCTTGCCACCCAGTTCGAGTGTGATGCGCTTGATCTGGTCCGCTGCGCCGCGCATGATTCCCTTGCCGACCTCGGTCGACCCGGTGAAGACGACCTTTCGCACGGCCTCGTTCGTGATGAATCGATTCCCGACAACCGAGCCCTTGCCCGCGATGACCTGGAAAAGCCCAGCGGGCAACCCGGCCTTCTCACCCAATTCAGCCAGACGAAGGCTGGTGAGAGGGGTCCACTCAGCTGGCTTGAGGACAACAGCGTTGCCCGCAGCGAGCGCCGGAGCGAAACCCCACGATGCAATGGTCATGGGAAAGTTCCACGGGGTGATGATGCCGACGACACCGAGCGGGTCGTTGAACGTGATGTCGACTCCACCGGCGACGGGAATCTGCTTTCCGAGTAAACGTTCGGGCGATGCCGAATAGTAGTCGAGGACGTTCTTGACGTGGTTCGCTTCCCAGCGGGCCTGGCCGATGGGGTGGCCTGAGTTTCGAACCTCGAGGGCCGCGAGCGTTTCAACGTCCGCCTCGACTGTGCGAGCGAATCGACGCAGCGCCTCTGCACGTTCCGCTGGGGTGAACCCTGCCCATTCCTTCTGGGCTACACGGGCGCGTTCAATCGCATCGTCGGTCTGCTCAATCGACGCATGCTCGATCGTTTCCATCTCCTCGCCTGTGGCGGGATTGACGATTGTGTAACTCATGTTGTGCTCCTTTGCGTGTGCGCCGCCGAGACGAGCGCATCAAAAAGTCGGCCATCGGTGTTTGACGTAACCTCGGGGTGCCACTGGACGGCGACCCCGAACGGGTGGCCGTCGATTTCGACTGCTTCCACGATTCCGTCAGCACTGCGAGCCGCGACGCTCAGGCCGTCTCCGACTCGGTCAATCGCTTGGTGGTGATAAACATTCCCCGAAACAGAGGTGCCGACAATCGTGCTGAGGCGCGAACCCGCCTCAACTGACATCTCCATCGTCGTGAACTCGGCGTTTCCGCGCTGGTATTCGGTGGACCCGACAACGTCTGGCAAGTGCTGGATCAGGGTGCCACCGCAGTGAACGTTAAGGACCTGCGCCCCGCGACAAATGAAGAGCGTTGGAATCGTGCGTTCCAGGGCCGAATTCAGCAGAGCAAACTCCCACGCATCACGACGAGTGTCGGGCTGGTCGGTGTGCTCGCCGGGAATCTGGCCGTACAGATCGGGGTTCACGTCTCGGCCACCCGCGAAAACCAGGCCGTCCAATCCGCCGAGCACTCGGTCGGCGACCTCGGGGCTGACCGGTTGCGGCGGCAACAACACCGCGATCCCTCCGGCGCGCGTCACGCTCTCGATGTAACCCGAGTGCAGGAACGCCGCATCGACATCCCACACGCCCGTCTTCGCTTGCTGACGGTACGTGGTGATGCCGATGACGGGGGGATTAGAGGCGTTCAAAACCGCGAACACGCTCCCAGTCGGTGATGGCGCTGTCGAACGCACGAATCTCGATTCGCGCAGCGTTGACGAGGTGGTTCACGACGTCGTCGCCAAAAATGCGGCGAGCGTGTTCCGACTTGTCGAACAGGTCGGCCGCTTCGCGCAATGACGTCGGAACGTGCGGCTTGTCCGACTCGTACCCGTTGCCCAGGGTGATGTCCTCGAGTTCCAGCTTGTTCTCAATTCCATGCATTCCCGCAGCGATGAGTCCCGCGACCGCGAGGTACTGGTTGACGTCCCCACCAGGGACACGGTGTTCGACGCGCATTCCGTGACCGTGGCCGACGACGCGCAACGCCAGCGTGCGGTTGTCGAGTCCCCACGCGATAGCGGTCGGCGCGAACGAACCTTCGGCGTAACGCTTGTACGAGTTGATGTTGGGTGCGTACAGGAGAGTGAATTCGCGCATCAACGCAATCTGTCCGGCAAGGAAGTGGCGGAACATGTCCGACATTCCGCGGTCAGCCGCCTTGTCCGCAAACACGGCGTTGCCCTTGGTGTCCCGGAACGAGATGTGGATGTGGCACGAGTTGCCTTCGCGCTCGTTGAACTTCGCCATGAACGTCAGGGACTTGCCGTGCTTGTCGGCGATCATCTTCGCGCCACTCTTATAGATGGAGTGGTTGTCGCAGGTAATGAGTGCGGTGTCGTAACGGAACGCAATTTCCTGCTGTCCAAGGTTGCATTCGCCCTTGACGCCCTCGCAATACATTCCGGCGGCGTCCATGCTGACGCGTATGTCGTGCAACAAAGGCTCAACCCGGTTGCTGGCGAGCAGGTCGTAGTCGACGTTGTAGTCGGTCGAAGGGCGCATGTTGTCGTAGCCCTTTGCCCACGCCTCGCGGAAGGTGTCATCGAAGACGATGAATTCCAGCTCGGTGCCGATGAACGGAACGAGGTCGTGCTTCGCAAGCTTGTCGATCTGGGCTTTGAGAATGGAGCGCGGCGCCATGGGTACTGGTTCGTGGTCGGTCGTCTGCAGGTCAGCCATCACCATCGCGGTGTGAGGGATCCACGGAACGATACGCAGCGTGGACATGTCGGGAATCATCGCCATGTCGTTGTAACCCTTTTCCCAAGACGAGAACTCGTAACCCGGAACCGTGTTGTTCTCGACGTCGACGGCGAGCAAGTAATTGCAACACTCTGCACCGTGCTCGATTGCGTCCTCGACGAACAACCGCGCCGACATTCGCTTGCCGACGAGTCGGCCCTGGATGTCGGTAAACGAGATGATGACGGTGTCGATGTCTCCCGAATCAACGAGCTTCT
>JBJOQU010000130.1:0-2956 GCA_046049745.1 Actinomycetota bacterium
CCAGCGCGGAGCGCCAGGCCGCTGGTGTGAACGGAGGGGATGTGATCACGGTCACTCTCGAATTGGACTCTGGTCACCGTGACGTGGAACTTCACCCCGAACTCGACCGCGCCCTGTCCGACGCGGGGCTTCGCGAATTCTTCGAGTCGCTGGCGTATTCACACCGCAAAGAGTTCGCCCGTGCTGTGGCCGAAGCAAAGGCGGATGAGACGCGCACGAGACGCATCACAGCGACAATCGACAAGGTTCGCGATCGACGCGATTCCGCAAAGTAATACCCACGAAGGGAAACGACAATGGGCGCATCACACACAATTTCTTCTGGCGGACCGTGGGAGGCATCCATTGGATATTCCCGTGCGACGGTTGCCGGTCCTCACGTGTTCGTGTCCGGATCAACCGCGACGGTCAATGGCGAATTGCAGCATGCTGGCGATGCGTATGGCCAGACAAAGACCACGTTTGACGTCATCGCTGCAGCACTGGCCCAAGCGGGTCACGCGCTCGAAGACGTTGTTCGCACCCGCATGTACCTGGCCAACGCCTCCGACATGGACGCCGTGGGTCGGGCGCACGGAGAGCTTTTTGGCGACATTCGTCCGGCGGCGACAATGATTGCGGGGATCGAGTTCATCAACCCCGACATGCTCGTCGAAATCGAAGTCGACTCGTACAAAGCGTAAGCCGCCCAAACCTTACGGTCCGAGCGGCTTACGTTAGTTGCTTTTTGCGACTAGGCCTTGCGGCGGCGGGTGACGGCTACTGCCGCTCCACCAACTGCGACGACGGCGAAACCGGTCATCGCAATTGTGCCTGCATCAACACCGGTTGATGCGAGTTGCGAGACCGGCAAATCAATTTCGAGTGCCGAGGCTACGCAGGTCTCCGACGCGTCGAGGCCGGGGATCGTGCTGGACTCGGTGCTTCCGACATCTGTTCCCACGCTGGGACGAGTAATGCTGGTTCCTTCAACGATTCCGTCCGGAATTGCACTAGGACCGGGTGTGCCCACATTCGTTTCGCAGTAGTTGTCAGCGTCGAGCGCGAAGCAGAGCTCCGGGTCCTCGGCGACGAAAGTCACCGTTGCGGCAATCTGCTGGGCGAGTTCGCTTGAAATGTCCCCAGCCGAGATGCGGATTGACGGAGTCGTGCCTGTGTCGTTCACGTCAAGGCCCGTGAGGTCGTAGATGCCGTTAGCGTCAGGGTCAAGATCATCCCAGCCTGAAACGGGTGCACCGTCGGAGTCGTAGAAGCCGAAGCGAACGTCAGCCATGTCAACTCCAGCGGGAACATTGATGTCAATGTTCGCCCACTCAGTGACACGCCCTTCATCGTCACACGCCATGCGCGGGGTGACTGCTTCGTAAGGCAGTTCGACGACCGGGTCACCCATTACGCAGCCAACTTCACCAGTCGTTGCATCAAGGGGAACGATTCGTCCCGTGTCTTGGTTGACCCAGACGCACTCGGGGGTGCTGGGATCGTAGATCGTGGCGTAGATGTACTCGATGCCTTCGCGGCCGTTGCCGTCGAACCCTGCACACGCTGCGCCGGTCAAGTAGTCAAAGCACGAGACATTGTTTGACGCCCAGTTATCGAGGGCGCCTTCACCGACACTCGTGTCGTAGTACAGACGGTGGTTTCCGTAACCAAACTGAATCATGTTGTCAGCTGCACTGTCGATGTCCGTCGGGTAAGCGTCCCAAAAGTTGCCCAGCGACGCGGGGAAAGCCAAAGTGGCACCGTTAGTGTCGATGCACTGGCGCGACATAAGGTCGCACGCGCCCTGGATAACACCCGAGGTGTTCTCGTAGGGAATCGGCGAGTGGCGGTTCGTGGAATCGGTCAATGTGATTGTCGACGAACCGTTGCAACGACCGTCGACTGCGGGGTCGAAGCAGCCGAACTGGTCACCAATCGTGTAGTAAACCTTGCCACCGAGGGCCGTTACACGAGCCGTACCTTGGGTTTGTCCAGTAAGTCCCGTATCCCACGCGTTGTCGGCACAAGCTGAACCGGTTGCGAGAGTGAGGCACATCAACTGGCCACTTGCTCCTGAAATGCTCCAGATGATCCCGTTGTCTTCCGATTGCGATCCGTAACCCTGATTTGATTCTTCCTGGTTTCCATTGGAATCAAGAACGTCGTAACCGCAACTTGCCGCAGCTGCCGTGTAGTCGACACAGATCGTCCCGTAGTTGTCGTCAACTGCGTTGTAAACGAATGCGTAGACCTTGCTCGATGCTTCGTCAAAGAAGACGCGTGAGCCCTGGTTGGTCTGGTAATCCTCCAGAGTGAAAACCGGTGTCGAACACACTTCACCACCGTAGGTGTGGCATTCGATGCTGGCACCGGCGGTGTTGTGGTGGTACATGTTGAATACCAGGCCGTTTCCGGCCGCGACGTCGAATCCGTCGCCATTACCTGATGCAGAGAAGCTTGCCGCCCAGAGCGCACCCAACGAGGTGGTCTTGAAGGTGTTCTCGCCGACTGTGTTGACGTCGCCCTGTGAACGAAGGGCAATGATGTCGAGGACATCAGTGGGCTCGGTTACGGCCCAGTCGATCCAGGTGGTTCCGTCGAGAGTGTACTCAAGGGTCCACCCCTCAGGCCAGGTGATGTTGTCTTCAGGGGCGGTCACATCGTCGATGAGAAGAGCCAGGCTCTGCGTGCTCCAGGTTGAGTAGAGCTCGTGGACGGCCGCGCCGGTCTTGGCAATCGGGCCGGCTACGGTCACGTCGAGAGTGTCGCCCGTTTCGAGATCTACGGCAGCCGAGCCACCGTTCTGAACGTCGAGCGTCGTCGCGACGGCCTGTGCGGCGGTCGGGACAAAAGCGAGGGAAAGTGCCCAACGCAGCACTAGAGCCGCTTTTCCACACATCGGTTTGCGTCACGCACACGACTGAATGTCTGTGACACCGTCGACGTGTGTTGGTGTCGTGGCGACGTCGAGGCC
>JBJOQU010000131.1:0-16992 GCA_046049745.1 Actinomycetota bacterium
TGAGAGCCCTGGGCCGAGAGCGCGCGCACCGCTGCGCGCATAGTTGCGCCCGTCGTCAACACGTCGTCAACAAGCACCACTCGCGCTGGCGTTCGTGTCGTGACCCTGAACGAACGCCCGATCGATCGATCGAGGGCGGTCTTTCCTCGCTGAGTTTCCCCGCTGCGAAAGCGCAGAACATCGATAATCGCTCGCCCTGACAAGCGCGCGATAACGAGTGCTAAGCCGTACCCCCGGCGGCGAAACCCTGAAACGGACGGCGGAATGGGCACACAGGGGATTCCCGCCACATCCGCAAAGAGCGACGTGATTTCCTGGCGAAGCTCGAACAGAACGGACCGTGCGCGGAAATTTTTCGCGGCGCGAATTACGTCGCGCAAAGCTGCGGCGTATGGCCCCAATACTCGAACCGGGATGCCGTCGAGCAGAAAGATGGGTCGGTGGCCCCCCGCGATGTGCGAATGACACGTCAGACACAGGATGTTGCCTGGTTTGTGGCAGGCGACGCAACGTGCCCCGAGTACGAATGAAATAAACACGACTCAACTCTGCTGACCCGCCCTCAACGGGCGCTGACAATCGGCGTAGATGTGGACAGTTGACTCTAGTGCTGCGTTGCGAGCACGTCAGCGGTGAGCCCGATGGACTGCCACCCGCCGGCTCGAGGTTGCCATAGTTCGCCGTCGGTCGTGCGGATGAGCAATTCGGACTGCCCATTTCCGCCAACAATCGAAGCAGGCATCGTTGGCTGGCCCATCGAGGTGGTCACGCCGCCGACGGAAGCAAGCTCCACGTAATAGCCGGCACCCTTGCGGGTGATTGCGGCGATGTTCGTGCCATCAGCCCACGCGATGTCGATCACCGAGGTCCCGTTCAACGGCAGTCGGTGGAAGCCGCTCACCGAATCGACCCGGCCCTTGTTGTCGCGGCTAATCGACGCGACATAAAGTCGAGGTCCTCCAGCGGTGTCGACGGCGACGGCAAGGCGGGCATCTTCACGGGACACCTCGACAGCGCGGATAGTCCCCTTGGCGCCCCACGGGCCAGGGACTTCGATCGAGCGACCGGAAGAATAGACGCGAATCGATGACGTGTCCCGCTGTGAAACCCACCAGACCGAGTTGTTTCCGTCAATTTGTGGCTCAATGGCCGATCGTTGTTCAGACACGCGGACCTGGGAGTCGCCGACGAAGTAAACCCCTTGAGAAGTCCCCACCGCAGCGACTCCGGTGTCGTGATACGAAACCGATGTGGGCTTGAGATCAACAATTCGATCGCCCAAACGCCCCAGCGGGTCAACGGTCGCGCCGAGCGCAAAGCCCAGTTCGCCGTCACGAATGATGAGTGCGTTCTCGTTCACGAGTGGCTCGGCTACCACGTCGGGTGATCGCCCCCCGGTGATATTCACAATTGACCGGTCGACCGTCAACGAGACCGTTGATACCCCCGAAATCGCATCCAGACTCGAGGTCATTTGGCTCAGCATCGCCTGTTGATCGTCAGCCGAAGAATCGAGGATGTCCCGAGAGACGTCAACAAGGGCGCGCCCTTCTGAAATTTCCACCGGAGATGCGACAAGTGTTGCGGTTGAGGGGAACGCCGTCGCGGCGTGAGGCAGATACTCGCTTGGCCCGCCGATCACGGCACGCGCTACTTCCGTCGCGGGGTCACCTGCTCGCGGGAAATACCGCACGTCCGGAACCAACTGTGTGCGCGATTGGTTGTAGAAGAAGACGGTGAACGGTTGATACACCGATTCAAAAGTCGCCGCAGTGACAAAAACAGCGTCCGGCGCCTGCGCGATTCGCCACTCTCCGTTGATCTCTTCGAATTCGAATTCGAAGCTCTGTGATGCACCAGCATCCTCGAGGGCATAGTAGCCGCCTCTCGTCACACGGGCGAGAACCGACGTTGAGTACGACATCGTTGCGAGCCCGACGGAAGAGGATGACGAGCCAGCACCTCTAATCACTGACTCTTGCAGCGGGTTCCATTCGGCGGCGAAGTCATCGGTGAGGAACAACCGAGCAACACGATAGTCGTCTTGCGCAGCGGCTCCCGCCGCGAGATAACCGTCAAGAATCTCTTGTTGCGTCGCACCAGCCACAGGTCCCGAGGCAAGGTACTGAACTTGGGTTTCGTCCGGCGCGTTCAAAGGCCCGCCGACTTGTACTGGTCCACCCGTGGGCAGGTTTGTGCAACCTGACAGTGCGATAACGACTGCCGCGATGAGTACCTTACGCATCGGATTCCTCCTCGTTGGGCGGCAGACCGACAGGAGACACAGCATCCCGAACCCCATCGCGCGGAATCGTCAAACGGAAACACGCACCTTCACCAGGTTCAGCCCACACATCGATGACTCCGCCGTGCAAGCGCGCATCTTCTCGAGCGATTGCAAGCCCCAGTCCCGTGCCTCCGGTTCGCCGTTCACGGGCCGGATCCGCTCGCCAGAATCGGTCAAACACGCGAGTGGCCTGGTCGGCCGTCATTCCGACACCGTGGTCGCGGACAGCGATTCCCACCGCACTCGACGACGAATCAACCCACACGTCGATGGGCTTTCCTTCGCCGTGGTCGATGGCGTTGGCGAGGAAGTTTTGCATGATTCGTCGAACTCGCCGTGGGTCGATGTCGACCTCCGAGTGACCGCCTGGAGCGTGCAAACGAATTTCTGTCCCGCGGTCTTTCGCCAGAGCACCAACAGCGTCAATGCTCGATGCGACGAGTGTGGCGGGCACCGTCGGCTCTGTGTCTAGCTCCGCAGCGCCCGCATCGAATCGGGACAATTCGAGGAGTTCGGCGAGGGTAACCTCAAACTTTTCCAACTGCTGGTGCAAAATCTCAGCCGCGCGAGCGGTGTCGGCGTCGAACTTATCGCGGCGTTCGAAAATCATGTTGCCCGCGAGTTTGATCGAGGTCAACGGCGTCCGAAGTTCGTGGCTGACGTCGGACACGAACTGTTGCTGGAGTGTGGAGAGCGTTGCCAAACGAGTGATCTGACCCTCGATTGCTTCGGCCATCCTGTTGAACGACGTCGCCAGAGTCGCAGTGATGTCTTCGCCATCAACCGCGATTCGCTCTTCGAGGTTTCCCGCCGCGAATCGTTCAGCCGTCTGTGCGGTTGTCACAATCGGGCGGATTGCCCTGGTTGTGACCGTCCAGACGATCCATCCAGTCACGATGACGAAGAACACACCACCGAGAAGTAGAGCGCTTTGGACGAATCGCAAGTTTCCTTGAACGTCAGACAAGTCATAGACCAGCACGAGGTCGTAACGACCCGCGGTTGGTACATCGACGTTCGCTGAAGCCGCGATCCCTGGCTCGCCGTCGGGCAGCGCAACGGATTGGTAGTGGACCGACGAGCGATCGGCGTTTACCGCGTTACGCAGTTCCGGCGTGACGACTTCCACGGGGAAACCGATTGACGACGTACTGGCCAGCACGTTCTCGGTGAGTTGGTTGAACTCACGCAAAATGGCGAACCCCACCAACCCCGGGGAGTTGGTTGTTGACCGAATTGCAGTTTGAGCAGCAGAGTTGGCTCGCTCGACATCAATGTTTCCGTCAACGTCAACGGCACCATCAAAAACCGATTGAACATTCCCCGTGACCGCCGCTGCCTCGGCCACGACTTCGGCACGGCGTGACTCAAACAAATTTCGCTGAATTGTGTACGACAACACTCCACCGATAAGGCCGACCGCAATTGCGGTGAAGAGAAGCGACACCAACATCATTCGAAGGCGAAGCGATGTCCGCCAACTGCCGAACGCGAGCCGAACGAGTCGGCGCACGACGTTCACAGCGCTCGCGTTTCACCTGCGCGATAACCAACCCCGCGGACGGTGACGATGATCTGTGGGTTATCGACGTCGATTTCGACCTTGGAACGAAGGCGCTGGACGTGCACATTGACTAGTCGCGTGTCGGCCTTGTACTGGTAGCCCCAGACACGTTCCAGAAGGGCTTCGCGAGTGAATACCTCGGCGGGGCTCGCCGCGAGAGTGTGCAGCAACTCGAACTCGAGCGGCGTCAAGTTGATGGCTTTACCGTCGCGCGTGACTCCGTGCCCGCGAAGGTCAATCACGATGTCACCCACTTCGAGTGTGTCTGACGTCGCCGCGACCGGGCGTCGCATACACGCGCGAATTCGAGCGACGAGGACCTTTTCGTTGAACGGCTTCTCGACATAGTCGTCCGCTCCTGCTTCGAGCCCCGCGACGATGTCTTGCGTGTCTGTACGAGCGGTGAGCATGACAATTGGCGTGCCGGACGTCTCGCGGATTGCTTGGCACACCGAGATACCATCAAGTCCAGGAAGGTTGAGGTCAAGCAGGACGAGGTGCGGTTCGTACTCGTCGAATGCCGTGAGCGCTTCAGGTCCGCTCGTCGCAACGCGCGTGTCAAACCCTTCGGCACGGAGGAACAACTGAACAACTTCGCCGATTCCGGGGTCGTCGTCGACGACAAGGATGCGGGGCGTCATGTCACCTCCTCCAATCACGGCTCAACCGTTACATTCTGCCGAATGATGGCCAAGGCTTCATCCCGGATGGCCGCCATGAGCTCGGGGGTGCCGCCCTCGACGTTGAGGCGCAGGAGAGGTTCAGTGTTTGATGGTCGCACGTTGAGCCACCAGAAATTGCGGCGCTCCCCGCGAGTGGGCGGCAATGCTTCGTCGTCGAGTGACCCGCCCGACACCGTGAGCCCGTCGAGTGTGTCGAATGCTCCGCGGCCGGTGAACGCGTCACGTATGCGTTCGACTGCTGCGTCAACATCGTCGACGCGCGTATTTATCTCGCCACTTTGCGAATACGGCGAGTACGCAGCGGCGAACTCGGACAGGGGCTTTGTTTGCGAGCCGAATTCGGCCAGAACGTGCATCGCGGCGAGCATCCCGTTGTCTGCGCTCCAGTAATCCCTGAAGTAATAATGCGCCGAGTGTTCGCCACCGAAAACGGCGCCCGTCTCGCGCATCACCTTCTTGATTAGAGAATGACCGACCGTCGTTCGCACTGGTCGAGCACCCGCAGCACGGATAGTTTCGGGGACAATCAACGACGTGATGAGGTTGTGGAGGACAGTGACCGTCGTTTCCCCAGCAGCCTTGACGCGCGCAATCTCGCGAAGGCCAACGATCGCCGTAACGGCGGAGGGGGTTACGGGCTCTCCCCGTTCGTCCACCACGAAACAGCGGTCTGCGTCACCGTCGAACGCCAACCCGACATCGGCACCGTGTTCGATGACCGCGCGTTGCAAATCGACGATGTTGTCCGGATTGAGCGGATTCGCCTCATGGTTGGGGAAACTGCCATCGAGTTCGAAATACATGGGGATGATCTCGAGCGGAAGAGCCGGCAGCCCTGCTGCAGTGCCAAGCACCGCAGGCACTGTCATCCCGCCCATGCCGTTTCCGGCATCGACAACAACCTTGAGCGGTCGAATCGACTCGAGATTGACCAACCGGCGCAGGTAGGCGGCGTATTCAGCGGTGACGTCGCGAGATTCGGTTACACCGACAGTGGCAACCGCGGGAATCGGTGATCCGAGATAACGGGTCGCGCGATCGCGGATCGATGCCAGACCGGTGTCAAGGCTGAGTGACTCCGCTCCAGCCCGCGACAACTTGATGCCGTTGTAGGACGCCGGGTTGTGGGATGCCGTGAACATCGCGGACGGCATCGACCAGGCGCCCGAGGCGTAATAGGTCATATCGGTCGAACACAGCCCGATCGAGATGACGGACGCGCCTCTCGTCGTTGCGCCACGGGCAAATGTGTCGGCAAAGCGCGGAGAAGAATCACGCATGTCGTGACCAACGACGATCGACGACCCGGCGCCGCCAAGTTCGTCGACGAACGCCGCCCCGAGGGCTTCGACGATCTCATCGGTGAGTTCACTCCCGACGAGCCCACGAATGTCGTACGTCTTGACGATTCGCGTCAGATCACTCGACATGCTCACCCCTCTTCGCTTCGTTCACGATACCGCACCAATTTCCAGCCCTGAGGGGCGGAAAAAGTGGTCGCGTGCGCTGGGCACAGATCCAGAGCGGTCGGATCGAGGATGGGGCTGAGTAACCCGACGACGGCGACTTTGGATGCGTAATCCATCGTCAACGTTGTGGTGGCATCCCGGGAACATCCGGGCTTACGGCAGGGTCGAGTCATTGCTCCAACAGGCTATCGCGCGAAGGTTACGCTGGACACATGAGCACGAGTCGACCATCGGGTTCTCGCCACGGGCGGGCTGTCCGATCGGACGTGCGGGGAATCGCAGCAGCCGATTCCGGTGGGCGAAACGCTTTCTTCGTAGACGTTGCGAAAGACGTCATCAACTATTTATGTGACGTTCAAGCAGAGAAGATGACCGGAGTGCGTGTCGAGATGGCGTCGTTGCCGTCTGGCGATCTGGCAGACGGGCAACCCCGAATGTGGTCTGTGATCCCCGCCGAAAAGCGCGTGATTGTGTATCGGCTTCCGATCGAGCGGATGACAAAGTTGCATCGAGACGACGAATGGCACCGTCGGAACAACATCGAATCAGCGGTGATTGAGGCAATTGCTGAACTCGTCGGGGAAGACGCTTACGACTTCGCTCCACATCGCTATTTTCCGCACGCTTAGTGCGCGACGACACTGACCGACCGCGCGCCGAGAGGCTCGACCGGCAGGCGAAGTGTTGCAATTCCGCCATCTAACGCAATGAGGACTCCGGGAGCGACGGGCGAATCGCTCGTCACCGTGAGAGCGCCACGATTGACAATCAGTGACTCTGAACTGTGCGCCGCGACTGTGATGGTTGTGACGTCACCATCAGAGTTGACCTCGACAGTTGCGGCAGAGTCGCCGGTGTTGGCGACCACAAGAGTGGACTTCGACACGGGCACATAGGCCTCCGCCGGACCGATTCGAGCGGCGATGGCGGGAGACCACGCCATGTCCACGATCGAACTCGACTTTGTGTAAGACGAGAATCGCGTCGCAGCGAGAACAGGGACATCAGCGTCGACCATGATCGAAAAGTCGCCGGTTGCGAGTTCATCGATTGCGATATCGAGCACCTTGCCCGCAACCACCGGGGTCGTGACCGAGGTGGATTCACTGCCATCGACCGGGACGACGGTTACCGTCGCGGTGCCATCGCCATCGGGGGCAAAGAGACGAACTGTCGTCACGGTATCGGCAAAGTCGGGGTCTACTCGAAGAGGTCCAACCAGTTCTTCGTCGGGCTGTCGGACGACGGGCACCACTGAACGGATTGACGGCTCACCGACCGACACGATGCGATCAAGCCCGCCTGGATCCAAGCCGCGAACGGTCGAAACCTGCAGCGTTGCCCACACTGGAGCGCCATTACTCACAACATGGACCACCGGAGACACTTCGTTGGGCGCGAAACCAGCAAGAGAATACGACGCGGACGAACCGGCGTCGATTACCAATCCCGATGCTGCCGGTGCGTTGATCGGCCCTTCGGCTCCCCAGAACTCGAGGTCGACACGGGCATCGACGCCCGAACCGTTGGAAATGGTCAAGACTGCGTCGCGTCCCGTGGTTGTGCTGCCGCCAACCAACCATTGGCTGTTGACCGGGTCTCCGCACTCTGCAGCGAGATACCCCGCAAGTAAGTCGTTGTTGACAACGGAATACTCCGTTGCGGCGACCTTGTCCGGCGATCCGTCATAGGCAATGACCGCGCCGTCCGGCTCGCCGTCGGTTGTGAATTCGGCCGCGAGACTGCCTCCAGAAATTCCTCGGGACACCTTGCCGATTCGCGTCCACGTCGTTGAGTCAGCGACCGCCGCAAGCACGCTGCCTGAACAATTAATGTTGCGTGACACGGCTTCGGGCTCGACGACAGTCGACACAGCGGGCGCTTCAACGGAAACGGGCGACCAGCCGACGACCGAAAGTGCACCGGCACCGGCCAGGGTTGCCGTCGCCACCGCGGCCGCAATCAACGAACGAAGATCAACCATCGTTCTCCCCTGTCTCGAGAACAAGTTCGTCTTCGCCGATTCGTCGTCGGGGCAGGGACGTGGGAATCGCCGCAATAATGGCGACGAGAACAGCAAGCGCCGCGAAAATCACGTAGAGGACGTCACGACTCGGATGGCCAACCGCAGAATCAGTCTCTCCATCGACAATCCACAGCACACCATTTGTGGTCTGCCCGACTTGAGTAAGGCCGCCGTGCGACGCGATAGCCGAGACGGCAGGGTTGGTCGGTGGGGCTTTCAGCAACACAAAGCGAACATTGAGTTTCTCCGCGGCAGGGACTACATCAAATCCGCTCTCCACGATGAGATTCCCCGCCAAGGTCGCGACGGCAACCTCAGACTCGCTCACCTCGCGACGGGCAGCTGCCGACGCTGTCCACTCTGTCAAGGTCGCGCCACTACCTCGCTGTAACTCCGCGACGATCGAATCGTCCCGCGGAGTAATAACGAGAGTTCCGGCGAACGGGTGAGTTCGTGTTTCGGCTTCAACGTAGGCCGGAACAGAACGCACCGCCGACGGCTGCACCAGCGTCCCGCCCGTAAACGGGAGCGCGATTGTGGTCACAGAAACCACCGTGAACGCGGCAAGCACAGTCGGGACGGCAAATCCACGTACCACCGAGACAGACGTCGAGACGATTGCAAGTCCGGCAATCAGCGCAAACCACAGAGGGTCGAGCAACGGGCCCGGCGCAACGCCAACCGAAACGTCTGAAATATGTGTGAGTGGCAACTCGCCGAGAACCGTTGCGATGACGAGGCCGGTCGCCGAGACGGCCGTGATCACACCGAGTCGGGCTGCGCCAAGGGCAATGGCCGCTACTGTCGCTACAGCGGCCAGGGCGATGAGGGTGTAAACAACAATCGACGAGACCGCAGGGTCGAGAAAGGGAATCGACGACGACACAGGCCACAACGGAATCTGGTCGCCACTCACGGCAACTCCAGCGGTGGGCACGCCGCGGTCACCGAAGTACAGGACGGGATTGGTGGACACGGCCTCGAGGATTCGAGGCCATTCCAGCGCAATCGCCGGCACCAGTGCGAGAAGAACGGCGGCCCGGCCGGCAATGGCTCGCACGATGGTCGCAATGAGGATGACGGGGGCCAGTGCGGGAACGGAAACCCAGATCATCGCAGCGAGAAGGGCGAACCAGCCTGCCGAAACGGTTCCACGTGAACTGAGTGCACGGACAGCAAAGGGGATGGCGATGTGCGCGAGAACGGCGCCGAGTCGACCTTCGGCGAGTGCAGAGTGGAGAGAGGGAAGCAACGTCCAGGCGGTGGCGACGATGAACGCCGTGCTGGAGCGAATCGTCACGGCACCCGCACCGACCCATCCCGCTACGAAGGAGAGCGGAATCGCCGTGAGCCATAACAAAACGAGTGCGAGGTTGGGATTCCACCAGGTTGTCGAGGCTAGTGCCGCAACTAGAACCCCGAATCCGTCCGGTGCGCTGTCGAATCCTCCTGCGATGGGGGTCCAGGTTGCTCCGACGGCACTCCACACGTCAACTATCGAACCGGACAACGGCAAGAGGCCTCCGCCGCTTAGTGCAGCAGCACCAAGATAGCGATATCCAAGAATGAGTCCGACAAGCGTCGCTGCGCCGGTCATCCACGCACCCAATTGACCGAAGCCCAGCCGCGGCTCAGTATCTGTCGCTTCGCGGGCAGCACGACGAGCATCGCGTTCGAGAGCCTGCCGCCTGGCCATCTCGGTTCGCGTGACGAAAAGTCGCGCGCGATCGATGGGCTGAGTTGTCGTGCGGATGATGGAACGGCGTGACTCGGCGATGGCGACCGTTCGAAGCACACCCGACACAGTGCCGCTGAATTCCGAGAATGGGTGTGGTTGCTTTCGAATGAAGCGTGCCGCTCCCCGGGCGCCAGATCCGATTAACAGCGTCAAACCGCGAAACGGCGCTGCCATGGCGGAAATGTACGCAAGCACTCGATGAGCACGGGCCTTCGCCTCTTCGCGAACGACGCGCGCGTCCGAAACGTCTCCGAGAACAGATTCGAGGGATGAGTCTCCCGTTTCGATGACCGCGGAGGGAACGATTTCAACTCGCCAGCCGGCGGCGCGAGCACGGTAGCAAAAATCCAATGCGCCGTCGACAAAAGGTAAGGCTGGGTCGAACCCCGCGAGCTCATCCCACACCGAACGACGCACCAGCATGCCGGCTTCGCCAACGCCCAAAACGTCACTCTGCCGGTCATATTGGCCTTGGTCCATTTCGCGTTCGGCAAGTTGAACTGCAAATCCCGAACGCGAAATCGACTCGCCCATCTCACGAATCTCTGCGGGGATGTCCGCATCGAGTTGCTTCGGTCCGACAACTCCCACCGAGGGACTCGTGTCAAACACAGCGGTCAACGCGGCGAGGGCACCCGATCGAGGAAGGGTGTCATCACGAAGGACCCAGACGACATCACCAGGTCGCACAGCGAGTGTCTGCGTGACCGCGCTGGACAGGGTTGTCTCGGGACCGAGTTCGAGTTTCTCGACTCCGCTCGGGACCGATATAGATTCGCCGCTCAGATTGGCTACAGCAATCTGAGTCCGTTCGACATGGTCGTTCAGCGATTCAAGGATGCTCGTGAGTCGGTCGGGGTGTCGACGTACGACAACGACGACCGCGACAGAGTCACGAGTGACCAAACGACGAACCTAACGGTTAGCCGCGACGGCGGAACTTGCGGCGTTCGCGCTCGGACAGGCCGCCCCAGATTCCGAATCGCTCATCGTTCTCGAGCGCGAATTCCAGGCATTCGTCGCGCACGGTGCACTGGGTGCAGATACGCTTTGCGTCGCGAGTTGAACCACCCTTTTCGGGGAAGAAAGCCTCGGGGTCGGTCTGCGAGCAGAGAGCGTCTGCTTGCCACGCGAGCGGGTTGTCGTCACCGACGACCTCGCTGGCGGTGCCGGGGACTCCGCGGAGGACGGGGTCAGCAAACCAGTCACTAGGAACATCATTGGTGTAGTCGGTCATGCGAAGGTCCTCCGTTGGAACAAAGTATTTCGATAATTACACCGTTGTTATTACGAATAGTCAAGTTCAGAGAGACCCAAATATGCAGGGTGGGCGTGTCGCGATTTAGGGCGCGTTCACACCGCTCGCAATCACGATTGTTCCGCGCCCCGTAAAGGTGATGGGCGAGTCGCCCGATTCGATGAATATCGCGCGCCCTGGCGACAATGTCACTGATTCCGTGCATGCCGCGGTGACTTCACCGTCCAGCAGAAGCGCGATCGAGGGGCCTTCCGTGTCGGATTCGATTAATCCGTCGACGTCGATTTCCGTCAGTGCGCAATCGGGGAAATCCGCGCGCAACTCTCGCGTGGCATCTGATACGAGGGGCTCAATGAGTTCTGGGCGTTCTTCATTCCACGTAATGACGGCGAGAAATTCTTCTACGTCGATGTGCTTCGAGGTCAGGCCGCCACGCAACACATTGTCACTCGATGCCATCACTTCGACACCAACGCCCGAGAGGTAGGCGTGTACGGTTCCAGCTGGGACAGCGAGAGCCTCTCCCGGTTTGAGAACGACGTGGTTGAGCAGAAGTGCCATCGCAACACCGGAATCGCCCGGAAATGCAGTTGAAATCAAACGCGCGGTTGCGATGGCGTCATCGACGTGTCGAAGTCCGGTGCTGACTGATGGACCGGCCAGCGCAGTCGCCAGTTCGACAGCGGCGGGGTGACGACTCACGATCCACTCGACGCCACCGCGAACGCCACCCTCGCACGCGAGCGCGAGGGCGGCGGCACCCGGAACTCCAGCGCCGATGAGGTGGACGAGGATGTCCATTCGCTCGCTGGCGGGTCGGAAGCCACAAAGTGCCGAGAACTCAGTGACGGCACGAATGATTTCAGGCTTGTGGTTTGAGTCCTTGTAGTTGCGGTGGTTTGCGTCGAGTCCGACTCCCGCGGCATTTTCACGCTCGAAACCCACGCGCGCCGAATCTCGATCGGGGTGAACTTGAATCGACAGTGGAGTAGCGACGGCCAGGATTTTGAGAAGGAAGGGAAGTTGGGCGCGGGTCGAATCGTCCCCTTCCCACTCGACGAGCGTGCGACCGTCGGCGACTCGAACTGAAGGGCATCCGGCGTGGTCGCCAAACCACAACTCAGCTTCGGGCTGCCCCGACGGTTCGACCCCGCGAAGTTCAGCGAGCGCCAGAGTGGAACCCCACGAGTAGGGGCGCGGAGTATTGGTTATCTCGAACACACGAACACCTCCACGTCCCCTCTAGGCTAGCCAGCATGAAGCGAATCGTGTCGAGCGAAACACTGACGGTGGCCGTGCTCATCGTCCTTTTCGCCGGCGATTTCTTCCGCAACCTTCTCACTGTCACTGGCTGGGTCGCGCTGGCACTTGGCTGTGCAGCGTGGGCGATCGCCGTGCTCGCCGTGAACCGCGTTTCGTGGCGAAGCATCCCGGTCAGCATGCTCCTCACGCTCGGATGGATTGCGCTGTCGCCCCTGTGGTCGCCCTATGCGCTCTCGTCCGCCGCACTGACGATCGCATTCCTGCTGACGGTCACGGTTGGACTCGCGCTTGCCCACGTCACCCCCGTCGAGGGCCTGCTCGCTCGGGCCGCGACGGCACTGCGATTGATTTTGGGGTCATCGATCCTGTTCGAGCTCGCCGTCGCTTTGAGCGGCCGTCCCTTGTTCCCGGTTGGTGTTGATGCTCCCCCGGGAACATCCATTGAACTCGCGTGGTGTCGCGGACTCCTGTTTGTTGACGGTGGCCGAATTCAAGGCATTGTGGGAAACGCGAATCTTCTGGGGATGCTCGCTCTGCTGTTGCTCATCATCGCAACGGTGACGTTTGCGAAGCGACCGACCCGTATGCTCGCCGGATTCGATATCGCACTTGCTCTGGTCTTGTTGTACAAGTCTTCGTCAACAACTGTGTTGTTGGCGGCCGCAGCCGTCGCTGGGGTGTGGGCACTCGCGTGGTTCGCGCGTCGTCCATCGCTCGTCACCCGAATCGGCTTCAGCGCACTCATCGCCGGCGCAATCGCGCTTGTGACCTATGCGGTGACAAACTGGACCAGTTTTGCGTCCGCGCTCGGCAAGTCTCCGGACTTAACCAATAGATTCGGGATTTGGCAAGCGGTACTGGAGCGAATTCAGGTGCGCCCGATCACGGGGTTTGGCTTCACGGGCTGGTGGCCGACGTGGGAAGGCTGGTTCGGCATCTATGCGATCCGAAACATTCGTGTCCAGCAGGCCCACAACGTGTGGCTCGACCTAGCGATGCAGATTGGCTTTGTCGGCACAGCGCTCTTCGCCTTCGTGTTGCTGTCCACCGCCTGGTTGCTGTGGCGTCATGCGGCTCGCGGGTTCGATGCGATTGCCGTCATCACAGTGGGAATCGTCACCGCGATGTCCGTTCAGACACTCACGGAAAGCCGAATCCTCAGCGAGTGGGGAATCGCTTTCCTCGTTATTCTTGCGGTCATTGCTCGCCGTACGTCACTTGCACGCACCGACGGGCATTAGGCGCGGAGGCTCGCTCGTGTCCACGCGGCGCGATGTTCCTTGAGACTTGCTTCCCACGTAAACGTGTGTGAGCGCGTCACCGCAGCGTTGGCGAGCGACCGACGACGGTCAGGGTTGTTGAGCAAACCCGTCACGGAAATCTCGACCGCAGCGGGAGTGTCGTCGGCGAACTCAACCGCATCTGCAGCAAGTTCCCGATGAACAGCAGTGTTTCGAGCCATCACCGCTGCACCGCAGGCAAGCGCATCGAGCAATGCGCGACCCGTCTCGCGTGAATCATCGAGCACAACCGTGAATAGCGCCCCGCCAATCAGTGCCGATCGCTCACCATCGCCAAGTTCACTGACGATTCGAACGTCAAAACCGTTGTCGACGAGTTCACTGAGGCGATTCACCGCTGCCGATTCGGCGACACCGAGCACAATCAATGCGGGTCTGTGGGCAGAGAATTCCGTTGCGCGTCGGAAGCCGTCTCTGAAGGTCTCGACGGAATCGAGGTCATCGTCGGACGCGAGAAGTGCGATCCATTCGGCAACGCCATAAAGGTCACTGACAGACTCGACCGCCTCCCAGTCGGGAATCGCGGTGCGGTCTTTGCTCACGCCGAGGTGCGCAAGGTGGACTCGATTGGCGGGCAGCCCTGTCGCATCGCGGAACTCATCAGCAATCGCGTCCGAGGGGACGGTGACGTCCACACGGATTGCCGACAACACACGTCGAGTTCGGTCTCCCGGACCGTTCGATTGACGAACAGCGACAACCCGCCCGAGTCGCGTGACGATGGGGAATACCGCGTGAGGCGAATGAATCACGGCTGCGCCGACGGAACGGGCAAGCCTCGGAAGCCCCCAGTCGATCCACAAACGGCGAGACCGTTCTGTTCGAATCCGGTCGGGAGCACGGTGCACCTCGAGATCGAATGATTTGAACAACTTGGCATCTCGGGGACGGCACACGACGACCACATCGTCTCGAGCTCTACCCGCTGCGCGTGCCAGTTCGATCAAGTCGCTGTCGATTTCTGGCGAAAGTGTCCCGATTCCGGTTGCGTCAATGAGCACGCGCGAATTTCCGTTGGCCGGCTCAGACCGTTCCGTCGACATGGGTGATGTCCGTTTGCTAGCCGTTGTCCGACTCGGGGAAAACCGTGTCGTGGACCATTTGCTTGGACAGAGTCCAGTCGGGGTAAAGGTTGTCGAATTTCGGTGGAACAAGTTCCGCTCGCTGAATCGAGAGCTTTCGGCCCTTCTGAGCCAGATCGAGGAACGTTCCCACCATCGACTGGGGCACATCGGTCTTGATCATGGAGGTACCCGCCGCCGCGAGTTCCTGGAATCGCGCGACAATCACGCTCGGCTTAACCTGCTTGAAGATTGCCGATTCGAGTTGGCGTTGGCGGGCCATTCGGTCGTAATCGTTGGTGTCACAGCGGGTGCGGGCGTAGCGAAGAGCAAGCTTGCCGTCCATGTGAATCACGCCCGGCTGGAATGTGTAGGTGATGGGTTCGCCCACTTTGCAGACATTGACAGGCGCTTCGAGGGTGATATCAACGCCTCCGAGCGCATCAACGAGGTTGCTGAAGCCCGCCATGTCGACGCCAACGTAGAACTGAATCGGCATTCCGACGATTTCTTCGACCGAGTCGCGCAGTGCCTCGACTCCGGGATCGGTGTTCGACCCAATGCCGGGGTACAGCTCGGGGTGGTCCAGGCCGTAGGTGTACACGTAGGCGAGAAGACACTCGTCACCACAGTTGAACCCGTTGGGCCACGCACCGAGCATCGGCGACCCTTCGACGAACGGCGCGTTGTAAAGATTGCGGGGAAGTCCGACGATGCTGACCTGCCCGGTTGATGCATCGACCGTCGCGAAACTCATCGAGTCCGTGCGTTGACTGATGCGTCCCTTTCCAGCGTCACCACCGATGAGCAGGAACGTGTAGACGCCGTCGATGGGTTCGATGAAATCCGAGTTGTCAGCGAAAATGTTGGCTAGCGCGCCACGCGAGATTCCGGTGACGAGGGATGCATAAGACGCAGCGCCTGCCGGGACGACGATCGAGAGGATCACGGCGAGCGCCACCCAACCCTTTGCGCGAGTGCCGACATAGACGATGCGAACGAGGCGGAACGTGTCGATCGCCGCGATAAACCACACGATGGCGGCGTAGATGAGTCCAACCTGGAGTGCGAGCAACCCCCACCACGAGGTGGCGATGGTCAGGGCGATTGCGGGGAGAAATGTGTTGAGCAGAACGCCGATGACGACGAAACCGAGCATCGACAGCCAGGATCCGAACAGGAACCGTCCCACGCGCCGATTTCCTGCAAGGAGTTGCGCGGATCCGGGGATGATCACCGACAATACGATGAGCCACCACGCGCGGCGGGTCATGACCGACGGGTCACGCAGGTCCGGGTTGCGAATCGGCGAGGTGAGCGTCACGACAGCGAGTCTTTGAGGGCCGTGTTCTTAGCCGCGACCATGTCAGCAAGTCCGGTCGCATATGAGTCGAGCGAGGTGGCGATTGCCGCGTCGGTGATGGACAGCATCCGAAGCGCCAGCAGGCCCGCGTTCTTCGAGTTGCCGATGGCAACCGTCGCGACGGGGATTCCACCCGGCATTTGGACAATGGACAGCAACGAATCCATTCCATCTAGCTTGTCGAGAGCGACGGGGACTCCGATGACGGGCAACGACGTCACCGATGCCAACATGCCCGGCAGGTGTGCAGCTCCGCCAGCTCCGGCGATCACAACCGAGAATCCGTTCGTGCGAGCGTTCTTTCCCCACTCGATCATCGCCTCTGGAGTGCGGTGTGCGCTGAGAACCTGTACATCGCTCGCGACGCCGAACTCGTCGAGGATGTCCTTCGCGGCGCTCATGGTCGGCCAGTCAGAATCTGACCCCATAACGATGGCAACGAGCGGCTTACTCACTCGATAATGCTAGTTTGCGGTCGTGAAAATCGCGGCAGCGGCTCGCGCGCGGTACACCACATCGTCCAACTCGGCGCCAGTGGCGGTCACGTGGCCAACTTTGCGTCCTGCACGCGGATCCTTGCCATAGTTGTGCAATTTGACTCCGCTTTGGTCGTCGAGTCGGTTGTAGCGGTCGAGGTCCATCGAGCCAAACACGTTCACCATCGCCGCCCACTCGTGACGTGATTCGGTGCCGCCGAGAGGCATGTCTGTCACCGCGCGAAGGTGCTGTTCAAATTGTCCGGTCACGCTGCCGTCCATCGTGACGTGCCCCGAATTGTGCGGCCGCATTGCGAGTTCGTTGATGAGAATGCGCTCGTCCGTCGTTTCAAACATTTCGATTGCGAGGACGCCCGTGACCCCGAGACCGTCCGCGACCGTGCGACCGATTTCCGCAGCAACGTCAATCAGGCGCTGGCTCGCTTTCGGCGCAGGCAAAACGACCTCAGCGCACACCCCGTCGGTCTGAGTGGTTTCCAGAA
>JBJOQU010000132.1:0-4801 GCA_046049745.1 Actinomycetota bacterium
CGGCGCCACGGCGCCACGAGACGATGATGCCGCCGACGAAGATCAGCACGGGAACGGCAACGCCTGCGACTAGCAGGAACCAGGGAACCTGCTCGGAGCCGACGCCGAATTGGTCCTGGTAATACCCGGGCAAGTTGACGAGGTTCCCCAGCGCCGTCCAGAACGGGTAAGCGAACAGAACTCCCGCCGCGAGCGCCACGATGAGCCTGCCGATGATGCGCGGCTTATTCTCCACGACGCCGCTCATGCCAGCGTCACCCCGAAAAACAGCGGAATCGGGAACAGAGCGACGAGCCCGATTGCCAGTGACGCAACGCGCGCGGTGGTGGTCTTCAGTTGAGCAAAGGTAGCGAAGAACCAGAGTGCGGGGGCGACAATGGCAAAAAAGTGCCCGAACTTGATCATGGACAGTTGGAACTTGTCATCGATTTGCAGTTGATTCGCTTGAACCGCGAACAACCATGCGACGGTCATACCCAAGTACAGCCCACCGAGAGCGGCGAAAAGGATTCGCTCGCGCTGACTCAGCGTCGTCGGTTCGGTCGCGTCGGTCATGCTTCCAGCGTAAATGACGGAACCCCGAGCCGAAGCCCGGGGTTCCGCGACAACAACCGAAACTAGCGAGTGGCAGTGCCCTCGGTATAGTCGGCGTCCTGCTGCTTCCACGCGAAGAGTGCGCGGAGCTTGCGACCGGTTGCTTCGATCGGGTGGTTCTCACCCTTCTCGCGCAATGCCTTGAACTCGGGAGCGCCCGCGTCCTGGTCGTTGATGAAGCGAGTCGCGAAAGCGCCCGACTGGATGTCGGCGAGAACGGCCTTCATGTTCTCCTTGACCGACGGGTCGATGACGCGAGGTCCTGACACGTAGTCGCCGTACTCGGCGGTGTCGGAAACGGACCAACGCTGTTTGGCGATGCCGCCCTCCCACATGAGGTCAACGATGAGCTTGAGCTCGTGAAGAACCTCGAAGTAGGCGATTTCGGGCTGGTAGCCGGCTTCGGTGAGGACCTCAAAGCCGTACTGAACAAGCTGCGAGGTTCCACCGCAGAGAACTGCCTGCTCGCCGAAGAGGTCGGTTTCGGTCTCTTCGGTGAAGGTGGTGCGGATACCACCGGCGCGAAGTCCACCAAGTCCCTTGGCATACGACCATGCGAGGTCCCAAGCCGAGCCCGAGGCGTCAGCCTCGACGGCGACGATCACGGGAACGCCGCGACCGGCCTGGTACTCACGACGAACGGTGTGTCCCGGTCCCTTGGGTGCGACGAGAACCACGTCGACACCCTCGGGTGCGTCGATGTAACCGAAGCGGATGTTGAAGCCGTGTCCGAAGACGAGAGCCTTTCCAGCCGACAGGTTCGGGGCGATGTCTGCCGCGTACAGGTGACGCTGGCTCTGGTCGGGAGCAAGGATGACGATGACGTCGGCCCATGCTGCTGCGTCTGCGGTCGGGAGGACCTTGAAGCCAGCCTCTTCCGCCTTGGCAATCGACTTCGAGTCGGTCTTGAGCCCGACGACGACCTCGACGCCCGAGTCGCGAAGGTTCTGCGCGTGAGCGTGACCCTGCGATCCGTAGCCGATGACGGCGACCTTCTTGCCCTGGATAATCGAGAGATCGGCGTCGCCGTCGTACACGATTTCAGTCATGTGATTTCTCCTTGTTGTGTGAGGTCTCCGGCGGAACTCATCCGCCCAAGCTTTATTGGTTTTTGAAGATGCGTTCCGAAATCGATTTCGATCCGCGACCCATCGCGAGCAAACCACTCTGGGCGATTTCCTTGATTCCGAAAGGCTCGAGAACGCGCAAGAGCGCCTCGATCTTCTGGGTGTCCCCCGTCACCTCGATGACGAGCGAATCCGGCGCGACGTCAACGACGCGCGCGCGGAAGAGGTTGACCGCTTCCAGAATCTGGCTGCGGGTGCCCGCATCGATGCGAACCTTGACGAGCATGTGCTCGCGCTGGACGCTCTGTTCGGGTTCGAGTTCAACAATCTTGAGAACGTTGATGAGCTTGTTGAGTTGCTTGGTGACCTGCTCGAGCGGTGCTCCTTCGACATCAACCACGAGCGTGATGCGCGAGAGACCGTCGACTTCGGTCGTTCCCACCGCGAGCGAATGGATGTTGTAACCGCGACGGGCGAACAGTCCGGCAACGCGGGTCAGCAAACCCGGCTTGTCCTCGACGAGAAGCGAGAGTACGTGTTGGCTCATGATTACTCCTCGTCCCAGCTCGGTGCGTGCTCGCGCGCGTACTGAACGTTCGAGTTACCAACGCCTTGCGGGACCATCGGCCACACCATGGCTTCGCGAGAAACGATGAAGTCAATCACGACGGGTCGGTCGTTCGTCTTCAGCGCGAGTTCGATCGCCGGCTTAATTTCTTCTTCCGTGCGGACTCGGATTCCAAGGCAACCGTATGCTTCGGCGAGCTTGACGAAGTCGGGAATGAATTCCGGTCCGTCGAGCGGCTGGAGGTCAGTGAACGAGTGACGGCCGTCATAGAACAGCGTCTGCCACTGACGAACCATCCCGAGTGACGAGTTATTGATGATCGCTACTTTGATGGGGATGTCGTTGATGACACAGGTTGCGAGTTCCTGGTTCGTCATTTGGAAGCATCCGTCACCGTCGATTGCCCACACGGTTCGATCCGGTTGGCCGACCTTTGCGCCCATGGCCGCCGGCACTGCGAATCCCATGGTTCCGGCACCACCCGAGTTGAGCCATGCACCAGGGCGTTCATATTCGATGAACTGGGCTGACCACATCTGGTGCTGACCAACGCCCGCTGCGTAAATCGCCTCTGGGCCGGACATTTCGCCAATTGTTTTGATGATGCCCTGGGGTGCAAGCAGTCCGTCGTCCAGGTCGACGTAGCCGAGCGGGAAGTCTTCGCGCAACTTGTTGAGCCGTTCCCACCACGGCCCGAGTGATTTGGCCGACTTGGCAACGGCCTTCCACTCGGGGATGAGGTCGAGCAGAACTTCACGAACGTCACCAACGATCGGGACGTCCGCTTCGCGAATCTTGCCAATTTCGGCCGGGTCGATGTCGATGTGGATGACTTTGGCGCCCGGCGCGAACTCGCTGACCTTTCCGGTCACGCGGTCGTCGAAACGAGCGCCCAGAACGATGAGCAGGTCGCTTTCCTGCAACGACAGAACCGCGGGAACAGTTCCGTGCATGCCGGGCATACCCAAGTTTTGCTTGTGCGTGTCGGGGAACACACCGCGGGCGGTGAGAGTTGTGATGACGGGCGCCCCAACGGCCTCGACGAAGGCGCGCAATTCAACCTGTGCCTTGGCGCGAACCGTTCCACCGCCGACGTAGAAGACAGGACGTTCGGCTTCGGCGATCATCTGTGCAGCGGCCTGGACCTGCTTGCCGTGTGCTTTCTGGACAGGCTTGAAACCGGGAAGTTCGACACGACCGGGCCAGATGAACGGCGCGGAACCCTGTTGCGCATCCTTCGTGACATCGATGAGGACGGGACCGGGTCGACCCTCGGTCGCAATTTGGTAAGCCGCCGCCATAACCTCTGGAATGTCTGCGGGGTCGGTTACCAGGAACGAGTGCTTGGTGATTGGCATCGTGATTCCCACGATGTCGACTTCTTGGAATGCGTCGGTCCCCATCAGTGTCGAGAACACCTGACCGGTGATTGCGATCATGGGGATCGAGTCCATGTGTGCGTCGGCGATGGCGGTGACGAGGTTCGTCGCACCGGGGCCACTCGTCGCAATGCACACACCGACGGTTCCCTTTGCGAGGGCGTAACCCTCGGCCGCGTGGCCGGCACCCTGTTCGTGGCGAACGAGGATGTGACGGATTGCCGTCTGCGTCATCAATTCGTCATAGAACGGCATGATGGCTCCACCGGGAAGACCGAAAACGTCCTTGATTCCAAGGATCTCGAGCGACTTCAGGATGGCGCCACTACCGGTAAGGATGGGGGCATCCTTGGCGGCGGTCGGGTCGACCATGATTTCTCCTACTGAGCGATAAAGGGTGATTAGCCGGTGACGGCGCCCTGGGCGGCCGACTTCACGAGCTTCGAGTATTTCGCGAGAACCCCGCGCGTGTAACGAGGGGGAAGGGGCGACCAGCCGGTGCGGCGCGCCTCCAACTCGGATTCATCGACGAGTAAGTCGATGCTCCGAGCAGCGATATCGACCCGTATGAGATCACCATCGCGCACGAATGCAATGGGACCTGCGTCCACTGCTTCGGGAGCTATATGGCCGATGCACAGTCCGGTTGTGCCGCCTGAGAATCGACCGTCCGTCAAAAGTAGCACATCCTTGCCGAGGCCCGCCCCCTTGATGGCGGCAGTGATGGCCAGCATCTCGCGCATTCCGGGGCCACCCTTGGGGCCTTCGTAGCGGATCACGACGACATCACCCGCGTTGATTTCACCGTTGGTCAAAGCGTCCATGGCGGCGCGTTCACGTTCGAACACACGGGCCGGCCCTTCGAACGAAGCTGCGTCAAACCCGGCGGTCTTGACAACCGCCCCCTCCGGTGCGAACGAGCCCTTGAGGATTGTCAGCCCACCGGTCTTGTGGATGGGGTTGTCCATGGTGCGAAGAACTTCACCGTCGAGCGGGTCGATGTCCATCTCGGCGAGGTTTTCCGCCATCGTCTTGCCCGTGACCGTCAGTGCGTCGCCGTGCAGGATTCCCGCCTCGAGAAGCGCCTTGAGCAATACGGGAAGGCCGCCGTGACGGTCCACGTCATTCATGACGTACTGTCCAAAAGGCTTCAGGTCACCGAGGTGGGGCACCTTCTCGCCGATGCGGTTGAA
>JBJOQU010000133.1:0-3612 GCA_046049745.1 Actinomycetota bacterium
CCGCCGACGCGGCACGCGAATTGGGCATGGCGCCATGGATGATCGATCGTGCCAAGCGTTCGTTGCGCGGTTGGACCGGGCCGACCCTCGGCATCGCAATTGTTGCGGTTGCCGAAGCGGACGCAATGGTCAAGGGAGACGGGCGCGACCCCGTCTACGCCGTCGAACGACTCGTAGACATCGTTGCGACGCGCGGCGCTCGAGGATAAGGAAAAGGCCCCCGGTTTCCCGAGGGCCTTTTCACAGAGACTTACTTGTCAGCTGCCTTCTTGGCTGCGGGCTTTGCCGCCGCCTTGGGTGCTGCCTTCGCAGCGGGCTTTGCTGCTGCCTTCGGAGCCGCCTTTGCTGCAGGCTTGGCCGCCGCCTTAGCGGGAGCCTTCACGACCTTGGCGTCGCCCGAGAGGGCAGCGGCCTTGGTAGCGAGAGCCGACTTGCGGTTCGCTGCCTGGTTCTTGTGAATCACGCCCTTCGAAACGGCCTTGTCCAGCTTGCGAGTTGCAGCGGCGACGGCGTTGACCGCTACCGACTTGTCACCCGATGCGATTGCATCGCGCGCAACGCGGACGACGGTCTTGAGCTCGCTCTTGACGGCCTTGTTACGCTCCTGCGCCTTGAGGTTCGTCTTGATTCGCTTGATCTGCGACTTGATATTTGCCACGAAATTGTGTCCTTTACGATGATGGTGTCGAACCGGGAGGGGTCCTGCGAATCCCGGTGTCGTTCCGCGACGACGAGAGAGGGCGTCGGCGCGCAAGCCAAGTGTCAAGAATAGCAGGTCAAACGGGCGCGGGCTAACCGCCAAGCGTGAAACAATAGAGAACAATGTCACGTTCTACTCGCCCGCCGGTACCGGCCAAGACCGACCCGTCGATCATCCGCAATTTCTGCATCATTGCGCACATCGACCACGGGAAGTCGACCCTTGCCGACCGCATGCTGGGAATTACGGGAATTGTGAACGACCGTGAGATGCGCGCGCAATACCTCGACCGCATGGACATTGAGCGCGAGCGCGGAATCACGATCAAGAGCCAAGCAGTCCGTATGCCCTGGAACGTTGGCGGTACAGACTTTGCGCTGAACATGATTGACACCCCCGGGCACGTCGACTTCACGTACGAGGTGTCTCGTTCGCTTGCGGCCTGCGAGGGAGCAATCTTGCTGGTCGATGCTGCGCAGGGGATCGAGGCGCAGACGCTGGCAAACCTCTACCTTGCTCTGGACAACGACCTTGAGATCATTCCGGTCCTCAACAAGATTGACCTTCCGGCCGCCGAACCCGAGAAGTACGCGAAGGAACTCGCCTCTCTGATCGGCGGCGACCCTTCGGACGTCATGCGGGTTTCCGGCAAGACGGGCGTCGGCGTCGAGGAACTTCTCGACCGCATCGTCGAACGCATCCCTGCCCCCAAGGGCGACAAGGACGCACCAGCCCGCGCGATGATCTTCGATTCGGTGTATGACGCGTACCGTGGTGTCGTCACTTACGTCCGTGTTATTGACGGAACGCTCAGCCCGCGTGAGCGTATCCAGATGATGTCCACCAAGGCGACACATGAACTTCTCGAAATCGGCGTCTCGTCGCCAGAGCCGACGCCTTCACAGGGCCTCTCGGTCGGCGAAGTCGGATACCTCATCACGGGCGTGAAGGACGTTCGCCAATCAAAGGTTGGCGACACGGTGACAAATCTGGCGAAGCCGGCGACGGTTGCGTTGGACGGGTACACCGACCCGAAGCCAATGGTGTTCTCTGGTCTGTACCCGATTGACGGGTCTGACTTCCCGATCCTTCGCGAAGCTCTCGACAAGCTCAAGTTGTCCGATGCTTCGCTCAACTATGAGCCCGAGACGTCCGTCGCGCTCGGCTTCGGGTTCCGCTGCGGATTCCTCGGACTGTTACACCTCGAAATCATTGGCGAGCGTCTTGAGCGCGAGTTCGGTCTCGACCTCATCTCGACTGCCCCCAGCGTTATTTACAACGTGACGACGGACGACGGCAAGCACATCGAAGTCACCAACCCTTCGGAGTACCCAGTCGGCAAGATCGCGGAAGTGCGCGAGCCGATCGTGCGCGCTGCGGTTCTTGCGCCGAAGGACTACGTCGGCACAATCATGGAATTGTGTCAACAACGCCGTGGAACGCTGCTCGGAATGGATTATCTGGGTGAGGACCGTGTCGAAATCAAGTACACGATCCCTCTCGGGGAAATCGTCTTTGACTTCTTCGATCAGCTCAAGTCCCGAACCGCCGGATACGCGTCGCTCGATTATGAACCGGCTGGCGAGCAGGCTGCGGATCTCGTCAAGGTTGACATCTTGTTGCAGGGCGAGAAAGTCGACGCGTTCAGCGCGATTGTTCACAAGGATAAGGCCTACGCGTACGGAACGATGATGACGTCCAGACTGCGCGAGTTGATTCCCCGCCAGCAATTCGAGGTCCCGATCCAGGCCGCGATTGGCGCCCGCATCATCGCCCGCGAAAGCATCCGTGCAATGCGCAAGGACGTTCTCGCCAAGTGTTACGGCGGCGACATCAGCCGTAAGCGCAAGCTGCTCGAAAAGCAAAAAGAGGGCAAGAAGCGTATGAAGATGGTCGGTCGCGTCGAAGTTCCGCAAGAGGCGTTCATCGCCGCGCTGTCGGGTGACGTCGAAAAGAAGGACAAGAAGTGAACCGTCTCGGTGACGCACGTGTTCTCGTCGTTGTCTATGGCGTTTTGGCATTGGCTGCCACCGGTCGTAGCGTCTATCAACTCATCACCAAGTTCGCAGACGCTCCTGTCGCATACACGCTCTCGGCGCTGGCTGCTGTTGTCTATATCATCGCGACACTGGCGCTGGCGTTTGGCAATCGAGCTCTCGCTCTGTGGTCCATGACCTTCGAGTTGGTCGGGGTGCTTCTCGTCGGGCTGTTGTCCTATGTCAACGCGGACCTGTTCCCGCGTGACACGGTGTGGAGCCACTTCGGTGCCGGTTACCTCTGGATTCCCCTCGCTCTTCCGATCCTGGGTCTGTGGTGGTTGGCGAAAGCGCCACGCACATGACGTGGGATCTGCCCGCGGATGGTGTCGCGTCGGTTGTCACTGTAGGAAAATTCGACGGAGTGCACCGTGGTCACCGCGAGGTTATTGCACAACTCATCGCGCGTGCAGAAGGTCGTCGCGTGGTGGTGGTGACCTTCGATCGTCACCCGCTGTCGGTTGTGGATCCCGGTCGGGCGCCACTTCCGTTGTTGTCGAATGCGCAGAAGGTCGAACAGCTCGTCGCGGCAGGCGCAGATGCCGTCGTCGTCATTCCTTTTACGGAGGAGTTCCGAGACCTCTCTCCCGAGAGCTTCGTTCGGGACATCCTGGTGGATGGACTGACTGCCGAGCTCGTCTTGATCGGTGAGGACTTTCGCTACGGACGCGGCGGGATGGGAACTATCCACACCTTGCGCGAGGAGGGGGCGACTCTCGGGTTCGAGGTCGCCGTTATCGGAGACGTCTGCGTTGACGCCTCGGCTGACCGGATTTCATCATCCGCGATTCGCACCGCATTGACTCATGGGGATGTTGAGACCGCCGCTCATTTGTTGGGACGCCCGCACACCGTGCGCGGCGAGGTCGTGCACGG
>JBJOQU010000134.1:0-5173 GCA_046049745.1 Actinomycetota bacterium
AATTTCGACGACGCAAACCTTCGCCGCTCGGCAGCCGCTGCAGTTGCCGCATGCGCTCGTGTCGAGCGTGCGTTCGAAATCTTGGGCGAGGGGATTCCCGACCACCTTGCCTATGCGGGCAAATTGCGCCTTGACCACCGCGACGCGAGCCTCGACGAACTTGGGCACTACGCAAACCCCATCATGACGAAGGACGCGGTCGCTGGCCGTATCCGTCGTCTGCTTGCGATGGCGGACAAGAAGGCCTCCGACCTCGGAATTCCGAACACATCAGACGGCATTCCGGATCTTGACGACTAAATTCACCAACAGAAGGAGCCAATCATGGCCGTTTACACACTCCCCGAATTGACGTACGACTACGCAGCGCTTGAGCCGCACATTTCGGCACGCATCATGGAACTTCACCACTCGAAGCACCACGCCGCATATGTTGCTGGCGCGAACGCTGCGCTGGAGCAGATGGAAGAAGCCCGTGCAACGAACGCGTTCGGCGCGATCAACAAGCTCGAAAAGGACCTGGCTTTCCACCTCGGCGGTCACATCAACCACTCAATCTTCTGGACCAACCTTGCGCCGAACGGTGACGAACGTCCCACCGGTGAACTGGCTGCAGCGATCGACGAGTTCTTTGGGTCGTTTGACGCCTTCCAAGCACACTTCAACGCGGCAAGCCTCGGAATCCAGGGGAGTGGCTGGGGAATCCTGTCGTGGGATCCCGTCGGCGCACGACTCATCATCCAGCAATTGTTCGATCAGCAGGCCAACACGGCACAGGGAACAATCCCGTTGTTGCAGCTCGACATGTGGGAGCACGCCTTCTACCTCGACTACCAGAACGTCAAGGCGGACTACGTGAAGGCGTTCTGGAACATCGTCAACTGGGACAACGTCGCACAGCGCTTTGACGCGGCACGCGTCCAAACGGCAGGAATTTTGCTACTCTCTTAGAAGGTAGCGTTGCCTGTTTTCAGGCAGCGCTTTTTCTATTTCCACCACTTCAGATAGGAATACTCGTGAGCGTCAAGATCGGTATCAACGGCTTCGGTCGAATTGGTCGCAATTACCTCCGCGCCGCCCTTGCACAGGGCTCGAAGCTCGACATCGTTGCCGTCAACGACCTGTCGGACACGAAGTCGCTGGCCACCTTGCTCAAGTACGACTCGATCACCGGTCGCCTCGCTGCCGAGGTCACCTACGACGAGAACAACGTCATCGTCAACGGCAAGAAGATCAAGGTTCTCGCCGAGCGCGACCCCGCTGCACTGCCCTGGGGCGAACTGGGAGTCGACATCGTTATCGAGTCGACCGGTCGCTTCACCGACGCAGCTGACGCTCAGAAGCACATCGACGCTGGCGCGAAGAAGGTCCTGATTTCAGCGCCCGCGACTGGCGCTGACGGAACCTACGTTGTGGGTGTCAACCACACCGAATATGACCCCGCTACCTGCCACATCATCTCGAACGCATCGTGCACGACGAACTGCCTCGCGCCGCTCGCCAAGGTCTTCAACGACGAATTCGGAATTGAAAACGGCCTGATGACGACAGTTCACGCCTACACCGCCGACCAGAACCTCCAGGACGGCCCTCACAGCGACCTCCGTCGTGCGCGTGCCGCGGCACTGAACATCGTCCCATCGTCAACTGGTGCAGCGAAGGCCATCGGCCTCGTTCTGCCCGAACTGAAGGGCAAGCTCGACGGATACGCCCTGCGTGTTCCGGTTCCGACCGGCTCGATCACGGACCTGACACTCGTGTCGAAGAAGGCCGTCACCGAAGATGAGATCAAAGCCGCATACAAGAAGGCGGCCGACGGTTACCTCAAGGGGATCCTCATGTACACCGAGGACCCGATCGTGTCGAGCGATATCGTGACCGACCCGCACTCGTCGATCTTTGACGCCGGTCTCATCAAGGTCATCGGTGGAACGACCGTGAAGATTTCGTCCTGGTACGACAACGAGTGGGGTTACTCGAACCGTCTCGTCGACCTCACCGAGTACGTCGCCGAACGCCTCTAAATGTCGCTGCGTACGCTCGACACCCTCGGAGATCTGAACGGCAAGACCGTTCTGGTGCGGTGCGATTTCAACGTCCCGCTCACGGACGGCGTCATCACCGATGACGGTCGCATCCGCGCATCCGTTCCCACGATCCAGCACCTTCTCGACGCCGGAGCGGCAGTCATCACGATGTCGCACCTTGGTCGCCCGGACGGCACCCCCGACGCGGCGTTCTCGCTCGCACCGGTTGCCGCCCGATTGGGTGAACTGCTCGGCGCGCCGGTCGCTTTCGCGGCTGACACCGTCGGCGAGGACGCGTCATCGAAACGTGCGACTTTGAGCCCGGGACAAGTACTTGTTCTCGAAAACCTGCGATTTGACCCTCGCGAGACGTCAAAGGTCGATTCGGAGCGTGAAGAGTTTGCCGGTTTGCTGGTCGACGGTGTCGACGCGTTCGTGTCGGACGGTTTCGGTGTCGTACACCGCAAGCAGGCAAGCGTGTACGAAACGGCGAAAGCCGTACCCAGCGCTGCGGGCCTCCTCGTCGCGGGCGAAACAGAGGTACTCCGTCGGCTCACGACGGACACCCAGCGTCCCTACACGGTCGTTTTGGGCGGCTCAAAGGTGTCGGACAAGCTCGGCGTTATCGAACACCTGTTGCCCCGCGTAGACCGCCTTCTCATCGGTGGAGGAATGCTCTTCACGTTCCTCGCCGCGCAGGGCAAGTCCATTGGGGCATCGCTGTGCGAAACGGACAAGATTGACACCGTTCTCGGATACCTTGCCGACGCCGAGAAGCGTGGCGTAGAAATCGTTTTGCCAACCGACGTGGTCGTCGCCAGTGGTTTCGCGGCCGACGCTGACCACGTCACCGTGAGTGCGGACGACATCGAATCGTCCCCTTTCGGCGCATCGGGAATGGGGCTCGACATCGGCCCCGAGACTGCTGCGCACTTCGCTGAGCTCATCGAATCGTCAAAGACTGTGTTCTGGAATGGGCCGATGGGCGTATTCGAGATGCCGGCTTTCTCAGCCGGAACACGAACCGTGGCAGAAGCGTTGACCAAGGTCGACGGACTCGGAGTCGTCGGCGGGGGCGATTCCGCCGCGGCTGTTCGTGCGCTCGGATTCCCCGAAGCGGACTTCGGACATATTTCAACTGGCGGGGGTGCCAGCCTCGAATTCCTCGAGGGGAAGTCCCTACCCGGACTGGAGGTACTCGGATGGTAGATCGTCGACCGCTCATAGCGGGCAACTGGAAGATGAATTTCGACCACCTACGCTCGATTGCCTTCGTGCAGAAACTCGCGTGGACGCTGAAGGATGCCAAGCACTCGGCCGCTGCGGTCGAGGTCGCCGTTTTCCCTCCCTTCACGGACATTCGGTCGGTTCAGACGACCATCGAAGCAGACCGTCTTGAGTTCGCGTTCGGCGGACAGGACTTGTCACCCTTCGACTCGGGGGCGCACACGGGTGACATCTCGGGTGAGTTCCTCGCGAAGTTGGGTTGCCGTTACGTCATCATCGGACACTCGGAACGTCGTCAGGACCACCACGAGGACGACGCGATCGTCGCCGCAAAGACACTTGCCGCACTCAAGCACGGACTCGTTCCGGTGATTTGTGTGGGTGAGACCAGTGAAGACCTGGAGAAATTCGGCGCCAGCGCCGTTCCTGTTGGTCAACTTCGTACCGTGCTCGCTGAACTACCCAAAGACGCGGACATCGTCGTCGCCTACGAACCGGTGTGGGCAATCGGCTCTGGACAAGCCGCGACACCGGCTCAGGCCCAGGAAGTATGCGCTGCTTTGCGTGCGGTCATCGCCGAAGTGCTCGGTGACGATGCTGCCGCGGCAACTCGCGTGTTGTACGGCGGCTCGGTTAAGTCGATCAACATCGCATCTTTCATGCGCGAAAAGGACGTCGACGGCGCCCTCGTCGGAGGCGCCAGCCTCGATGTGGAGGAATTTGCCAAGATTGTTCAGTTCCCCAAGCACGTCATCGCGTAAACTAACAACGAACGTTAGGACATCATGGACATTCTTTACATCATCGTGCAGGTACTGCTCGCAATCACGAGCATCTTGCTCACCCTGACTATCCTTCTTCACCGCGGTCGCGGCGGGGGACTGTCCGACATGTTCGGTGGTGGCGTCACGTCAAACCTCGGTTCGAGTGGTGTCGCTGAGCGAAACCTCAACCGCCTCACGATTATCATCGCCGTCATTTGGGTTCTCTCGGTCGTGACAATCGGTCTCTTCACTCGTTTCGGGCTGGTCTAGCATGGCCGGCGGTAGCGCCATCCGCGGAACCCGTGTGGGTTCTGGACCGATGGGTGAGCAGGACCACGGAAACCACGCTGAACGCACCGCGGTGTCCTATTGGGACATCGAAGGCAACGAGACTGTCCGCTACTACGCGGCGGACGTCCCGGCAGACCAGATTCCTGAAACGATCGACTCTCCGACCACCGGCCTTCCTGCTGGTCGCGACAAGAACAACCCGCCGCAGATTGCGAAGACTGAGCCCTACAAGACTCACCTCGCATACGTGAAGGAACGCCGCACCGAGGAAGAAGCACAGGAAATCCTCGCTGACGCACTCGACCGTCTCCGCACGACGGGTCGCCCCTACTAACGAGGGATTGAGGACGCAGCCGCCTCGTCAAGGTACAAGGCAGTTTCGACCGTTCCGCGGAGCGCGGTGGCTGGAATCATGTCTTCTGGTGCGCCCGATACAAGTTCGCCGATTGCGTGCGCCTTGTCTGCTCCTGCTGCGATGATCCAGACGCGTTCACCGCGATTGAGTGCCGAGAAGGTCAACGACAGTCGTTCGGTCGGCGGCTTGGGCGATTCTTCGACAGCGATGACGTATTCGTCAGGTAAACCGTGGTCGCGACCGGGGAAGAGGCTAGCAACATGACCATCCGGGCCAATGCCGTTCAGGACAACGTCAAAATGGGGATCACCGTGAAATTCGGACTGAAGCGTTGCGGCGAACTGTTCGCGGGCTTCATCCAGAGTCATACCGTCCGAAGCAGGGAACCGGAAAATGTTCGCTGGCACAAGTGGCACAGAGTCAAGTAGTGCGGCGGTTGCCTGACCTTCGTTGCGCTCGGCGTCTCCAGCGGGCACGAATCGCTCGTCACCCCACCAGATACGCACGCA
>JBJOQU010000135.1:0-3546 GCA_046049745.1 Actinomycetota bacterium
GAAACCGGGCAGTTTCTCGGATCCCGAAGTCGGCCAGAACCACCCGCGCGATTCGCCGTATCACCCGGGTGCCGCTCGAGTTGGTCGGCGCAAGCGCGAATGCGCGCACGCCCTGCCGCGAAATCTCGGTTACCGCGAATTGAGCTCGTTGAATGGACGACACCGACACCGTCAGTGCTGCGATCGGCACCAAAACCGCTAGAGCAACGATGACGAACTCGAGGCTCGCGGAGCCACGCTGAGAAGATTTCACACAGACATCGTGAGGCGAAACACGGTTCCGAGGCCGGCGTTATCCCCAATTAGGCAGTGCGAATGAGTTTCTTGTTGACGAACTCGTCGAACCCGAACTTGCCCAGTTCGCGACCGAAACCTGACTTCTTGATTCCACCGAACGGCAAGTCGACGTGTGAGTCGGTGTTCTCGTTGATGTACACCATGCCCGATTCCAGGCGATCGGCAACATACTGCGTCTCGTTTGGATCCGCGCCGAACACTGCCGCCGAGAGCCCGAACTCTGAACCGTTCGCGAGCGCGATCGCCTCGTCTTTGTCCGCGACGCGATAGACGACAGCGACGGGCCCGAAAAGCTCTTCGTGGAAGGCGCGCATGTTGGGGGTGACATCGGTGAGGAGAGTCGGTTCCATGAACGCGCCGACCTCGCCAATTCGGTGTCCGCCGGTCACGAGGGTTGCGCCCCTGGCGACTGCGTCGTCGACCTGCTCGAGGAGTTCGACGACAGCACTGTAGGACGACAAAGGGCCGAAGTTGGTCTCGGGGTCACGAGGGTCGCCCGCGACAAAGGTCTGAAGTTGAGCAGAAAAGGCGTCGACGAATCGGTCATAGACAGAGTCGAGGACGATGAACCGCTTCGCGGCAGTGCACGCCTGACCCGCGTTGCTCATGCGACCCGATGCGGCGGCGACAACCGTGTCGTCGAGATTCACATCATCGAGCACGATGAACGGATCGCTGCCACCGAGTTCCAAAACGACCTTCTTGAGCGAACGACCGGCAGACGCGGCAACCGCGGCGCCGGCCTTCTCCGAACCGGTCAATGAAACTCCGTGAACTCGCGGGTCAGCGATGATTCCCTCGACGTCCTTGGAATCAACGAACAGGTTGATGTAAGCACCCTCGGGCAAACCGGCGTCACGGAAAATTTGTTCTTGAGCGAGGGCAGACTCGGGGCAATTGCTCGCGTGCTTGAGGAGGATGGTGTTGCCGAGAAGCAGATTCGGCCCGGCGAATCGGGCCACCTGATAGTACGGGTAGTTCCAGGGCATGATCCCGAGCAAGACCCCGAGCGGAGCAGATCGCACGATTGCACGGCCACCCGACATGGGCTGCATGTCTTCGTCAACCAGATGTGACGGTCCGTGTTCCGCATAGAACTTGTAGATTTCACCGACGAACCACGCCTCGCCGCGGCCTTGTCGGACGGGCTTCCCCATTTCGCGCGCGATGATGTCCGCGAGTTCTTCCTTGCGCTCGTCATAGAGCGCGGCGACCGTGGCGAGCACCTTGGCCCGGTCGGCGACGGACCATTCACGCCACTCGAGGTGCGCATTGTGGGCATGGCCGATAGCGGAGGAGATTTCAGCCCCGGTTGCGCTCGGAAATTCGCGTTCGACGACACCGGTTGCTGGGTTGGTAATTGCGTATGCCATGCCCCTATTCTGCTACTCATTCGGGTCTAAATGATTTACTTGTGCAGGTTTTTTAGTATCGTGAACCCAACGATTCGTCGAATCGCGCCAACAAAGGTCGAGGTGTCATGGGTCAACTCTCCGGAGTTCAATCGCAGGTCTTCAGGCCGCTTCCAGATGTTCTTCGTGCCGAGGCCATCGTCGAACGACTCACGACAGCAATTTCCCTCGGGCTCCTTCGCCAAGGTGAACAGCTTCCCGTCGAAAACCAACTCACCACAATGTTCGGGGTCGCCACCGCGACCGTGCGTGATGCGCTCCAAACGCTTCGCGACCAGGGCATCATCGAAACTCGGCGCGGTCGAAGCGGTGGAACCTTCATCGTCGGAACACCCATCGCGAAGCCCGAACTGCTGCACCAACGACTCGTCAACCTGTCGATGGCCGAATTGCGTGATTTATCGGACGAGCAAGCGTCGAACGGGATGGCAGCGGTTCGCCTCGCGCACGAACGCGCTTCTGCACACGACTTTGATCGGCTCGATTCAATCGGCCAGCTCGTCGCGACCGCGGATTCACCTGGTGCGTGCATTCGAGCCGACTCCCGCTTCCACATTGAAATTGCTGTGCTCGCCCAGTCCGAACGGTTGATGCAGACCGAGATGCGGCTGCTGAGCGAATCCGTTGAAATCTTGTGGTCCGTTCTGGACTGGAAGGCCGACCGTGACTGGGCTGCAGCGGATCACCGAGCAATCGCGACCGCGCTTCGCTCAGGCGACGTCAACCGAGCCCAATCCGCCGTGCGCGAACACGTATCTCGTAACACCTATCGCCTCGTTGAATACCGATTGGATGCGATGTACCCCACTGGAGGAGCACGATGACTCCGTCAAGCGCAGCGCTGGCAACGATTTCCAGCGAGTTGACCGCATGGTTCGTCGAGATGTACGACGACTTGACCGCTCTCGCCGACAACACTGAAAAGAGCATCGTTCGTGCTCGCGGCAAGCGCTCGTCGCTCGCGGAAAAAGACCTCAAGGCTGTCCAGACCGCCGCCGACACCTTCCTCGGCAAGCACCACACACCGGTTGCCGCCGGAATCATCATCCGACCCGGAATCGTGGGCGACGAAGGCGACATCGAATGGTGGAAACGTGGCGAGAACGGGGTGTCGACCCGCCTGCTCTTTACCTTGGCCCCGCAGACAGCCGGCTTCTACGACTTTGAAACCCTGGAGTGGTTCCGCAACGTCATCGAGACGGGTCGCCCCACACTGACCGGGCCATATTTGGACTACGCCGGAATGGACGATTACATTCTCACGATGACCGTTCCGTTCCGTTTGGATGGCGAAATCCTCGGCGCGGCCGGATGCGACATCGAGTTGCGATCACTCGAATCCGCCCTCATGCCCACCCTTCGCCGACTTGATGCGGACGCAGCGTTGGTGTCGCAACACGGTCGGATCGTGCTGGGGAACTCGGGACGGTTCCTCGTGGGAAACCGCGTTGGCGACCTTCCCGCGAACGGTGTCAGCGTCGACCTGTCCGTTCACGAACTCGGCCTCAAACTCGTCGCAGTGCCCCGCCAGGGCTACTAGGCGCGCGCGAGACAAACTTCGTCGACGAACGCCTGGAACAGTTTGCGGCGGTCGTTTGCCGACCCATCGTCGTCCTCGGGGTGCCACTGCACTCCGACAATCCATCGCGCGGACGCCAACTCGGTTCCCTCTACGATTCCGTCCTCAGCACGCGCGGTGACGACGAGGCCATCTGCGACGCGCCGGACGGCTTGGTGGTGTCCGGACCGAACCGCGACAGAGTCACGCCCGAGAATCGAGTGAATCTTGCTGCCCGGCTCAAGGTGAACGGTCTCGTCCTTGAACATCGGGTCACCG